>NZ_JBRBAF010000058.1:0-254 GCF_052805975.1 Chromobacterium sp. W521 | reverse complement strand
ACCGAGCTGCCCGAGCACATGCTGCCCGCCGTCATCGTGACGCTGGAGCGTTTCCCGCTGACCCACCACGGCAAGATCGACCGCGCCGCACTGCCGGCCGCGCAAGCCGCCAGCGACGCGCCGCGCGTCGAACCGCGCTCCGACGCGGAACGCGCGCTCGCCCAAATCTGGGCCGACGTCCTCGCCGTGCCCCTGCCCGGCATCGACGACAATTTCTTCGCCCTGGGAGGCGACTCCATCCTCTCCCTGCAAGT
>NZ_JBRBAF010000057.1:0-263 GCF_052805975.1 Chromobacterium sp. W521 | reverse complement strand
TCTTTGCCGTCTTGGAAGGCTTTGAGGTCCGCCGGCAGGTTGTTGCGCGCGCTCAGGGTTTGGCGGGTGACGACGAATTCGCGCTGTTCGCTGCTGTCGCCGTCGTGGGCGGGGTGGTCGTCCAGGCGAAACCATTGGCCGGCGGCCAGGCCGCGCACGCTGCCGCCGCCGCTGAACTGCTTGGCCTTGAGGTCATGCGCTTGCTGGCGCAGTTGGGCGTAGTGGCTGAGCTGGTCGGCGTCGCCGGCGTAGTACAGCGATTG
>NZ_JBRBAF010000056.1:0-277 GCF_052805975.1 Chromobacterium sp. W521 | reverse complement strand
CGGTGACACTCCCCAGGTGCAACTGGTCGCCTTCGACGACCCCTACAGCCTGCCGCCGGCCAGCGTCGAGCGCGTGCGTTTCCACCGCAGCGACGCCACCGAGGCCGAGGACGGCCTGACCGAGTGGAACGCCCAGCGCCAGATCGTGCCCGGCGCGGTGGCGCTGGCCAGCTTCGACTACCAGCCGGTGCAAACCCAGCACAGCGGCGACGACAGCCGCATTGATCAAGGCCAGAACGGCAAGGCCTTGCAATCCTCCTTGCACGACTACGACCCG
>NZ_JBRBAF010000055.1:0-277 GCF_052805975.1 Chromobacterium sp. W521 | reverse complement strand
AGGGTCGTAGTCGTGCAAAGAAGACTGCAGCGCCTTGCCGTTCTGGCCTTGATCAATGCGGCTGTCGTCGCCGCTGTGCTGAGTTTGCACCGGCTGGTAGTCGAAGCTGGCCAGCGCCACCGCGCCGGGGACGATCTGGCGCTGGGCGTTCCACTCGGTCAGGCCGTCTTCGGCCTCGGTGGCATCGCTGCGGTGGAAACGCACCCGTTCCACACTGGCCGACGGCAGGCTGTAGGGGTCATCGAAGGCGACCAGTTGCACCTGGGGAGTGTCACCA
>NZ_JBRBAF010000054.1:0-285 GCF_052805975.1 Chromobacterium sp. W521 | reverse complement strand
TTCCTGCCCAATCCCTTCGCCGCCGACGGCTCCCGCCTGTATCGCTCCGGCGATCTCGCCCGCCGCCGCGCCGACGGCGAGATCGAATACCTGGGCCGCGCCGATCATCAGGTCAAGCTGCGCGGTTTCCGCATCGAGCTGGGCGAGATCGAAGCCGCGCTGTGCCGTCTGCCCGCCGTGCGCGAGGCTCTGGTCCTGTTGGACCGCCCCGCCGCCGGCGAACCCCGGCTGGTGGCCTATGCCGTCGGCGACGCCGAACCCGCCGCCCTGCGCGCCGCGCTGGCC
>NZ_JBRBAF010000053.1:0-299 GCF_052805975.1 Chromobacterium sp. W521 | reverse complement strand
CAGGCGTGGTCGCAGCGGCTGTGGGAATGGGCGGAAACCTTGCCGGACTCAACGCTGAGTTACTGGCGGGAGATGGACGCGCCGGGCATGCCGCTGCCGGGTTTCAACGCGGCCGAGGATACGGTGGCGGCCGAGTCGCGGGTCTCGCTGCAGTGGGAGCCGGAGACGACGGAACGCTGGCTGCGGCAAGCGGGCGAGGCTTACCGGATGCGTCCGGAAGAATTGCTGGTGACCGCGCTGGCGCGGGCCTTGCGCCAATGGACGGGCGCGGAGGAATGCGTGCTGGACCTGGAAGGGCA
>NZ_JBRBAF010000052.1:0-354 GCF_052805975.1 Chromobacterium sp. W521 | reverse complement strand
CAAATTTAAGCCCATCCGGGCAGGAGGTTTGTCATGAAAAAATCGAAGTTCACCGAAGAACAGATCGCCTTCGCATTGCGCCAGGCGGAATCCGGCACCACCGTCGCCGAGGTCTGCCGCAAGATGGGTGTCTCTGAAGCCACCTTCTACATCTGAAGAAGAAATACGGCGGCCTGGGTGTCAGCGAGCTGCGCCGCCTGAAACAACTGGAAGAAGAGAACGCCCCAAGCGCATGGTCGCTGACCTGAGCCTGGACAAGCAGATGCTGCAGGAAGTCATCCAAAAAAAGCTGTGAGGCCGGCCCGCAAACGCGAGTTGGCCAACTTCCTGATTGACGCGTACCGCGTCAGCATC
>NZ_JBRBAF010000051.1:0-362 GCF_052805975.1 Chromobacterium sp. W521 | reverse complement strand
GGCACCATCGGTCACGTGGACCATGGTAAAACCACTCTGACCGCTGCTATCACCACTATTCTGTCGAAGAAGTTCGGTGGCGAAGCCAAAGACTACTCCCAGATCGACAGCGCGCCGGAAGAGAAGGCTCGCGGTATTACCATTAATACCGCTCACGTAGAATACGAAACCGAGTCCCGTCACTACGCTCACGTAGACTGCCCGGGTCACGCCGACTACGTTAAGAACATGATTACCGGTGCTGCCCAGATGGACGGCGCTATCCTGGTGTGCTCGGCCGCTGACGGTCCGATGCCGCAAACCCGCGAACACATCCTGCTGTCCCGTCAGGTTGGCGTTCCGTACATCATCGTGTTCCTGAA
>NZ_JBRBAF010000050.1:0-401 GCF_052805975.1 Chromobacterium sp. W521 | reverse complement strand
ATCGAACTCAAGACCCTGCTCGGCCTGCCGGCCCGCATCGGCATCCTCGACGCCGCCGGCGCCGAGTCCTTGCGTTGTGGCGTGGTGTCCAAAGTGGAAAGCCTGGGCTCGGACGGCGGTTTCAGCCGTTATCAGCTCACCATCGAGCCGCCGTTCGCGCTGCTGCGTCATCGCGTCAGCTCGCGGGTGTTCCAGGACCTGACGGTGCCGGACATCGTCAAACAGATCCTGGCCGAGCATCAGCAGGCCAACCCGGTGTTCGCCCGAGTGCAGACGCTGGAGTTCAAGACCGGCGCGGCGTCCCCGCGCAGCTACTGCCTGCAATACCGCGAATCCGATTACGACTTCATCGTGCGGCTGCTGCACGAAGAGGGCTATGCCTGGCGTTTCGATCACCTCGA
>NZ_JBRBAF010000049.1:0-428 GCF_052805975.1 Chromobacterium sp. W521 | reverse complement strand
TGTAGTTAAGGGCGTGTCAGCCAGCGATGGCTGACCGAGAAATGGGTTTGTAGCTCAGCTGGTTAGAGCACCGTCTTGATAAGGCGGGGGTCGTTGGTTCGAGTCCAACCAGACCCACCAGAATTTTTGTTGTCGGAGTGATTCGGCGGCACGAATAAAGCTGAAAGGCAAGGCAAAAGGCAACGACGTGTGCTAATGCACACGAGGCGCGTTTCAACGCAGCATTTCAGGTTTAGAGGGGGATTAGCTCAGTTGGGAGAGCACCTGCTTTGCAAGCAGGGGGTCGTCGGTTCGATCCCGTCATCCTCCACCACAACTCAAACACAAGCGAGTTTGCAAAACAGCTTGGTTGTGTTTGCGTTGTATTTTTAACGCCCGATCTTTAACAAACTGAAGAAGCCGAATATATAAAGACGGCGAGAAAGACA
>NZ_JBRBAF010000048.1:0-446 GCF_052805975.1 Chromobacterium sp. W521 | reverse complement strand
GGCCCCGACTATAGCCGCCCCAAACTGGAGCTGCCGGACAGCGCCCAGGCCCAGAGTCCGGCCATCGCCATGGACTGGTGGAAACAGTTCAACGATCCGGTGCTGGACCAACTGATCGCAGAGGCCCTGGAACACAACCAGGACCTGGCCGCCGCCGCCGCCCGCGTCGACGAAGCCGCGGCCCAGGCCGGCATCGCCCGCGCCCAGTTGCTGCCGGCGCTGAACGCCAACGCCGGCTATCAGCGCGGCCGCACCTCCACGGCGACAACCACGCCGGGCGCGCCGCTGGTCAGCGACGTGCGCAACGCCAACCTCACCGCGTCCTGGGAACTGGACCTGTGGGGCAAGCTGCGCCGCGGCAACGAGGCGGCGCGCGCGGACTTCGCCGCCAGCCGCTTCGCCCGCGACAGTTCGAAGCTGGCGATCGCCGCGCAAACCGCGCAGAC
>NZ_JBRBAF010000047.1:0-485 GCF_052805975.1 Chromobacterium sp. W521 | reverse complement strand
CGCCGCGGCGTGCCGCTGACCCCGGCCTACGCCCACACCGAACTGGCCAAGCCCAAATCCCGCGGCGTGCAGACCGCCACCGTGGTGGGGCCGGAAGGAGAGGAAGTCCACACCGACCAGCACGGCCGCATCAAGGTGCAATTCCACTGGCAACGGCCGGACGAACACCCGAGCATCGGCGCCAACCTGGACGACACATCCTCCTGCTGGCTGCGCGTGGTCATGCCCAGCGCCGGCGCCGGCTGGGGCCACCAATTCATTCCGCGCATCGGCCAGGAAGTGCTGGTCGACTTCATCGAAGGCGACATCGACCGCCCGGTGATCACCGGCGTGCTCTACAACGGCAGCCACGCCACCCCGGACTTCAGCGGCGCCGGCGCGCTACCCGCCAACAAGACGCTGTCCGGCATCAAATCCAAGGAACACCAGGGCGGCCAGTACAACGAACTGCTGTTCGACGACACCCCCGGTGAAGTCAGAACCAA
>NZ_JBRBAF010000046.1:0-603 GCF_052805975.1 Chromobacterium sp. W521 | reverse complement strand
GCTATCGAGTGAACCGGGCAAGACCCAGCTCAACCAGGGCTTCCTCACCCACCCGCGCAGCAACGGCAAGGCCGAGCCGCGCGGCGACGGCTTCGAACTCAGAACCGACCAGCACGGCGCCATCCGCGCCGGCCACGGCCTGCTGCTGAGCACCGAAGCGCAGAACGGCGCATCCGGCAAACAGCTGGCGCGCGAACAGGCGCAAAGCCAGCTGGACGCCGCCCTGGCCCTGAGCCAAAGCCTGGGCGACACCGCCACTGGCCAGCAGGCCGACACCATGGAAACCGGGCCGGAAGAAATCGGCGCGGACAACGCCAAAGCCGCCAAGAAAACCGAAGGCCACCTGCAACACCAGGCCGCCGCCCTGAAAGCCTGGGAAGCCGGCTCCAACACCGACAAAGACGGCAAAACCGCAAAAGACCAGGCTGGCCAACAACCGCTGATTATTCTGTCCGCCCCCGCCGGCATCGCCAGCCTGAGCCAGCAAAGCCAAACCGTGGCGGCGGGCACCAATCTGGACCTGGTGGCGCAGCGCGACACCAACCAAACCTCCGGCCGACGCTGGCTCCACAATGTGGGCCAGCACATCAGCCTGTTCGTGGC
>NZ_JBRBAF010000045.1:0-606 GCF_052805975.1 Chromobacterium sp. W521 | reverse complement strand
GCTGCTCTGGATTCCTACATCCCGACTCCGGAACGCGCCATCGACAAGCCGTTCCTGCTGCCGATCGAGGACGTGTTCTCGATCTCCGGTCGCGGCACCGTGGTAACCGGTCGCGTAGAGCGCGGCATTGTTAAAGTCGGCGAAGAACTGGAAATCGTGGGCCTGAAGGCAACCGCGAAGACCACTTGCACCGGCGTGGAAATGTTCCGCAAGCTGCTGGACCAAGGTCAAGCCGGCGACAACGTTGGCGTGCTGCTGCGCGGCACCAAGCGTGAAGACGTTGAGCGTGGCCAGGTGTTGGCTAAGCCGGGTACCATCACCCCGCATACCAAGTTCGGCGCTTCCGTGTACGTGCTGAGCAAAGACGAAGGTGGCCGTCACACCCCGTTCTTCGCGAACTACCGTCCGCAGTTCTACTTCCGCACCACCGACGTAACGGGCGCAGTAACCCTGTCGGAAGGCGTTGAAATGGTAATGCCGGGCGATAACGTGGAAATCACCGTTGAGCTGATCGCTCCGATCGCCATGGAAGAAGGTCTGCGTTTCGCCATCCGCGAAGGCGGCCGTACCGTCGGCGCCGGCGTTGTTGCCAAGATCATCGCTTAA
>NZ_JBRBAF010000044.1:0-795 GCF_052805975.1 Chromobacterium sp. W521 | reverse complement strand
CGACTAACCGAGCGGTCTAGTCTAGAGGTTTCCGGCTTCAAGGTGAGCAAGTCGGAGCTCGCTTGGGATATGGTCGCCCAGCGAACTGTGAGGCCTGAATTCGTTGTAATCCTGTCGCCAACGCTCGATTTTGTCACGTGCGTCATCCAGCGACAGAAACCAATGCACATTCAGGCACTCATCCCGCAGACTGCCGTTAAACGACTCGATAAAAGCATTATCCGTCGGTTTTCCTGGCCGCGAGAAGTCCAGCGTGACACCTTGTTGGTATGCCCATTGATCCAGCGCCATCGATATAAACTCGCTGCCATTGTCGACCTGAATCCGTTGTGGTGTCCCGCGCAAGACTTGAACATGCCGCATCGTAGCAACCACGTCCGCGGCTTTCAGCGCGAAATCCACCCTGATCGCCAGGCTCTCCCGGCTAAAATTATCCACTACAGTTAAGGCCCGGATTTTCTGGCCGTTGAACAGCTGATCGGCGACGAAATCCATGCTCCAGCAGGCATTCAAACTGGAGACCGCCGGCCGGGCTTGCCGGTGCACGGCCGCCACTCGCCGCTTGGGCCGTTTGCGCCGCAGGTTCAGACCTTCCTCGCAGTAGATCCGGTAGGTCTTCTTGAGATTGATCTGCCAGCCCTCACGTCGTAGCAGGACGTGGATGCGGCGCGCGCCATAACGAATACGCGTGGCGGCGATCTCGCGGATCCGCTGCCGCTCCGCGCGATCGTCTCGAGGGTGAGGGCGATAAAAATAGCTAGCTTGCCGCAGTTGAATGACTGCGGCGGCGCGACG
>NZ_JBRBAF010000043.1:0-920 GCF_052805975.1 Chromobacterium sp. W521 | reverse complement strand
GGCAGTGGGCCAGGACAAGAACATCGATGTGAAAGGAACCACGACCTCGGTTACCGGCGCCTCGATCAGTTTCACGGGGGTGTCGGTGTCCTTCACCGGCCTGTCGGCCAGCTTTACCGGGGTATCGACCAGCTTTACCGGCCTGTCCACCAGCTTTACCGGGGTGTCGACCAGCTTTACCGGCGTTTCCACCGGTTTCACCGGGGTGGACACCAGTTTTATCGGCGTGTCCAACAGCTTCACTGGAATCTCGACGGGGTTCACCGGTGTATCAACCAGCTTTACCGGTGTGTCCACCAGCCTGACCGGCACCAGCACCTCGGTGACGGGCACCTCTCAGAGCATGACCGGCGTGTCCACCTCGATGACGGGCACCAGCGTGTCGGCCACCGGCATGTCGCAAAGCATGACCGGCGTGTCTTCGTCCTATACCGGCACCTCTACTAGCGTGACCGGCAATAGCTGCTCGGTCACCGGCACCTCCAAGAGCGTGACCGGCACTTCGATGTCGGACACGGGCTCGTCCACCAGCATCACCGGCACCTCGATGTCCACCACCGGCTCGTCCACCAGCGTGACTGGCTGCTCGATGTCCACCACTGGTTCCTCCGCCAGCGTGACCGGTTGCTCTGTGTCCACCACCGGTGCTTCCGTCAGCGTGACCGGCTGCTCTGTTTCGGCCACCGGTTCGGCCACCGGCGTCACCGGTTCCAGCATATCCACCACCGGCTCCTCGGTCAGCAGCACCGGCTCCAGCCTGTCCAGTACAGGCTCCAGTTGCTCAACCACCGGGGTCAGCTATTCCTATACCGGCGCGTCCTACTCGGACACCGGCGTGGATCTGAAAAAGCTGGGCATGCAGGTGAAAAGCTGATGACGCGCCCAAGCCTTGGACACCGAAAAGGAGAGCGGACATGCGC
>NZ_JBRBAF010000042.1:0-996 GCF_052805975.1 Chromobacterium sp. W521 | reverse complement strand
CAGCGTGGCGGCCGAGCAACTGCTGCCCCTGAGCCTGGCCGGCGAAGAAGGCGTGTCCCGGCCCTACGCCTACCAGCTCACCTGTCTGTCCCCGGACGGGGCCATCGAACTCAAGACCCTGCTCGGCCTGCCGGCCCGCATCGGCATCCTCGACGCCGCCGGCGCCGAGTCCTTGCGCTGCGGCGTGGTGTCCAAAGTGGAAAGCCTGGGCTCGGACGGCGGTTTCAGCCGTTATCAGCTCACCATCGAACCGCCGTTCGCGCTGCTGCGTCATCGCGTCAGCTCGCGGGTGTTCCAGGACCTGTCGGTGCCGGACATCGTCAAACAGATCCTGGCCGAGCATCAGCAAGCCAACCCGGTGTTCGCCCGGGTGCAGACGCTGGAGTTCAAGACCGGCGCGGCGTCCCCGCGCAGCTACTGCCTGCAATACCGCGAATCCGATTACGACTTCATCGTGCGGCTGCTGCACGAAGAGGGCTACGCCTGGCGTTTCGATCACCTCGACGGTGACACTCCCCAGGTGCAACTGGTCGCCTTCGACGACCCCTACAGCCTGCCGCCGGCCGGCGTCGAGCGCGTGCGTTTCCACCGCAGCGACGCCACCGAGGCCGAGGACGGCCTGACCGAGTGGAACGCCCAGCGCCAGATCGTCCCCGGCGCGGTGGCGCTGGCCAGTTTCGACTACCAACCTGTTAGCACCCAGCACAGCGGCGACGACAGCCGCATTGATCAAGGCCAGAACGGCAAGGCGCTGCAGTCTTCCTTGCACGACTACGACCCGCAATCGCTGTACTACGCCGGCGACGCCGACCAGCTCAGCCACTACGCCCAACTGCGCCAGCAAGCGCATGACCTCAAGGCCAAGCAATTCAGCGGCGGCGGCTCGGTGCGCGGCCTGGCCGCCGGCCAATGGTTTCGCCTGGACGACCACCCGGCCCACGACGGCGACAGCAGCGAACAGCGCGAATTCGTCGTCACCCGCCAAACCCTGAGCGC
>NZ_JBRBAF010000041.1:0-1199 GCF_052805975.1 Chromobacterium sp. W521 | reverse complement strand
TCCGAGCTGTTGCGCTCGGTGGTCTGCTGCATGTCGCGCTCGGCATGCACCATCACCCGCTCGGCGCCGCGCTGGTCGTCGAAAGTGATCTGGCTGGCGTTGCTGTAGCGGCCCTGCTTCAAGGAGCGGGTCACCAGGCCGGTGTAACGGATGTCTTTCGGCAAGTCGTACGGCGTGGGGTTGTCGCCGTTGTAGACGATGCCGGTCACCATGGGCCGGTCCAGATCGCCGTCCACATAAGTGACCAGCACTTCCTGACCCACCCTCGGCATCGCCAGCACGCCCCAGCCTTTGCCGGCCCAGGCTTGCGACACCCGAATCCAGCACGAGGCGTCCTCCTCCTGCGTCTTGTAGCGGTCCCAGTGGAAGTGCACGCGGATGCGGCCCAGCTTATCGGTATGCACTTCCGCGTTCACCGGCCCCACCACCGTCGCGCTCTGGATGCCCGGCAGAATCGGCTTGGGCGTCAGCCGCAGCGGCCGGAACGGCCGGTCGTCCCGCATCGCGCGGAACACGCACATCACATTGCGGCCCTGGCCGCTGCTGTCCGGCCCGTCTTGCAAAAAGGTCAGCTCGCTGGCCGCCACGTAGTAGCGGCGGTTGCGCGCCGCATCCGGGTGGCCTTCCAGCGTGAAAGCGCCGCCAGTGGCCAGCCCGCGGGCGTTGGCCGTGCCGGTGAGCTGGTGGGAATCCGCCTGCAGCGCCTCCAGCCGCAGCCGCGCCAGCCGGTCGCCGCCTGCCTGATCGCTATAGCCCGCGCCGTAGTCGTAGTGTTCCAGCCGGATGCCGTCCAGGCTGGTCTGGGTCTCCTGGGCGTCGCTGTCCAGGCGGTTGGACGGCGCGTGGTAGTCGAAGTCGCGCAGCGCGACATTGGTCGGCCTTACCCGCCGCGTGCGTTGCAGCCGCTGCACGCCTTCGCGGCCCGGCACCGGACGGAACTCGTCGCCGTCCGGCAGGAAGCGCAGCCGGCCGTAGCCGGCGGCCAGGTCGTCGAAGCGCTGGGTGTCGGACAGCACCACCACATGGCGCTCCGGCTGGTGCTCGACCCAGAAGTAAATGCCCTCGTCCTCCAGCAGCCGCTTGACGAAGTTGAGGTCGGACTCCAGGAACTGCACGCAGTATTCGCGTGGTTCGTAGGCGTGCTCCAGCTCAAAGCGGAAGTCCGGCCGCTGATGCTCGCCGAACACCTGCTCGACGAT
>NZ_JBRBAF010000040.1:0-1623 GCF_052805975.1 Chromobacterium sp. W521 | reverse complement strand
GGTCGCCCGCGCCCGCGACCAGGGCTTGGCCCTCAACGTGCAACAGCTGTTCAGCCGGCCCACCATTCGCCAGCTGTGCGAAGCGCCTAAGCCCGCCGACGACGGTGCAAGCGCCGCCGCGCGGCAAGCCTTCTCGCTGATTGCCGACGCCGACCGGCTGCGCTTGCCGGACGACGTGATCGAAGCGCTGCCCATGTCGCGGCTGCAGGCCGGCATGCTGTTCCACAGCGAGCTGTCGCAAAACGGCGCCATCTTCCACGATATCTTCAGCTTCGATCTGCGCCTGCCCTGGGACGAAGCCGCCTGGCGCGCCGCTGTTCGCCGCTTGGCGGAACGCCACGCCGCGCTGCGCACCACCTTCCACTGGAACGCCTACTCGGAACCGCTGCAGCTGATTCATCGCGACGGCGACATCCCGCTGAGCGTCACCGACTTGCGCGCGCTGGCGCCCGAAGCGCAAAGCCGGGCGCTGGCCGACTTCGTCGCCGCGGAAAAAGCCCGGCCCTTCCAGCCGCAATCCCCGCCGCTGCTACGCCTCTCCCTGTTCCGGCTGGACACCGGCCGCGCGCGGCTGACGCTGAGCTTCCATCACGCGATTCTGGACGGCTGGAGCGTAGCCACCTTGGTCACCGACCTGCTGCGGCTGGCGCGGCACGCGCAAAGCGCCGGCCCGGCCGACGCGTCCGGCGCGCTGAGCGCGCTGTTCATCGAACAGGAAAAACAAGCCGAGAACGACCCTGAGCTGAAAGCGGCTTGGCGGCAACGGCTGGCCGGCTTGGAAGCCTCTGTCTTGCCCCGGTTGAGGCCTCAGCCAGCCGCGGGCGGCGCGCGCAGCGTCCGCCGTCTCAGCCGCATGCTGCCGGCCGAACTGTCCATGGCGCTGGACGCCGCCGCCGCGCGGCTGGCGCTGCCGCTCAAAACCGTATTGCTCACCGCCCACCTGCGCGTGCTGGCGCTGCTGACCGGTTCCGCCGCCGCCAGCACCGGCTACGTCACCCACAGCCGCCCCGAGCGAGAAGACAGCGCCGCCGCGCTGGGCCTCTTCCTGAACACCGTTCCGTTGAGCGTGGCACTGCAAACCGGTAGTTGGGCGCAACTGGCGCGCCGCGTCTTTGCCGAGGAAACGGCCTTGCAAACGCTGCGCCGCCTGCCGCTGGCCGCCATCATGCAACTGAACCATGGTAGGCGCGGTTTCGAAGTCGGCTTCAACTACATCCACTTTCATGTCTACGGACAGGCGCTGCGCTTGCCCGACGTAACGGTGGAAGGCGTGGAAGTGTTCGAGGAAACCGACTTTCCCTGCCTGGTGCAATTCAGCTGCGATCCACGAAACCAAGGCCTGGAACTGACGCTGGCCTGGGACGAGGCTGAATTCGACGCGCCGCAGATGGAGGATATGGCCGGCTATCTGCAAGGGGCGCTGGCGTCGCTGGCCGAAGATACCGACGCCGATTGGCTGGCCGCGCCGCTGCTGAACGCCGAGCAAGCCGCCCAGGCGCTGGGCCCCGCGCCGGTTTCCGTCGCCCCGCCCCATCCCGACCTGTGCAGCTGGTTCGAGCACGCCGCCCGGGCCTTCCCCGAGCGCGTCGCCGTTCAGGGCGAAGCCTCCGCCCTGCGCTACCG
>NZ_JBRBAF010000038.1:0-1765 GCF_052805975.1 Chromobacterium sp. W521 | reverse complement strand
TCTCAAGCCGGCGCCATCCCCACCCAGCCCTGCGGAATCGACTCCAACAACTTGCGGGTATAGCTCTCACGCGGCTCGCGGTAGATCTGGTCCGCGTCCGCCTGCTCCACCACTTCCCCCTTGTTCATCACCATCACTTGGTCCGAGATGTGTTTCACCACCGCCAGGTCGTGCGAGATGAACAGATAGGACAGACCGTATTCGTCCTGCAGGTCTTGCAGCAGGTTCAGCACTTGCGCCTGCACCGACACATCCAGCGCCGACACCGATTCGTCGCAGATCAGCACTTCCGGTTTCAAGGTCAGGCAGCGCGCGATGGCGATGCGCTGGCGCTGGCCGCCGGAGAATTCGTGCGGGTATTTCTGCAGCGCCCCCGCCGGCATCCCCACCTTGTCCAGCAGGGTTTGCGCCAGCTGGCGCCGTTCGCCGCCGTCGCGGCCGATGCCGTGCAGCTGCATCGGTTCGCTCAGGATCTGCTCCACCGTGAAGCGCGGGTTCAGCGAGGCGTAGGGGTTCTGGAAGATGATCTGGATGCGGCGTTTGTAGGCGTGGAAGGCCTTGGCGTCCATGCCCAGCAGATCCTGACCGTGGAAGAACGCCTGGCCGCCGCTGGCCTGGTGCAGCCGCACCAGGGTCAGGCCGACGGTGGTCTTGCCGGAGCCGGATTCGCCGACGATGCCCAGGGTTTTGCCCTTGGCCAGTTTGAAGGACACGTCCTTGACCGCGTGGAACTGGCGTTTGCCGAACAAACCTTCGCGCACGTCGAAGGATTTGCTGAGGCCCCGCACGTCCAGGATGATGTCGTCGTCCGCCCGGTAGCCGCGCTCGCGCTGCGGCGGTTCCACGTAGCCGCCCGGCTGCAGGAAGTCGTCGATCACCGCCAGCCGCTGCGGCCGCCGGTCCAGGTGCGGCCGGCAGGCCAGCAGCGCCTTCGTGTAGGCGTCCTGCGGCGCGTCGAAGATTTGCTGCACATTGCCCTGCTCGCGGATTTCGCCATGACGCATGACGATGACTTCGTCGGCGAACTCGCCCACCACGCCCAGGTCGTGGGTGATGAACAGCACCGCCATGCCGTGCTTCTTCTGCAAGTCCGCGATCAGTTGCAGGATCTGCTTCTGGATGGTCACGTCCAGCGCGGTGGTGGGTTCGTCGGCAATCAGCAGCTTGGGTTCGCAGGCGATAGCCATCGCGATCATCACCCGCTGCTGCTGGCCGCCGGATAGCTGGTGCGGGTAGCTGTCCACCTTGCTTTCCGGTTCCGGCAGGCCCACTTCGCGCAAGAGTTCGATCGCGCGCCGGCGCGCGGCGCGGCGGCTCAGCTTGGCGTGCAGCATCAGGGCTTCCATGATCTGCTCGCCCACGCTGAACACCGGGTTCAGCGAGCTCATCGGTTCCTGGAAGATCATCGCAATGTCTTTGCCGCGCAGCGCGCGCATCTCGGCGCCGCTGGCCTTGAGCAGATCCCGCCCTTGCAGCAGGATCTGGCTGTCCGGGGCGATGTGCGCGTGCTGCGGCGACAGCAGCCGCATGATGGCCATCGAGGTCACCGATTTGCCGGAGCCGGATTCGCCCACCAGCGCCACGGTGCGCTTGGCCGGGATGTCGAAGCTGACGCCCTTGAGCGCCTGGAATTCGCCGCCGTTCTCCTGGCGGAACGCCACTTTGAGGTTGCGCACCGACAGCAGGGTCTGGTTTTGGGTCATAGTCTGTTCTCCCCCACTCACTTCGCCGCCGCGCGCGGGTCCAGCGCGTCGCGCAGCGCATC
>NZ_JBRBAF010000037.1:0-1781 GCF_052805975.1 Chromobacterium sp. W521 | reverse complement strand
ATCTAGATGATCTTGATCCCGGTCCACCGTCACGCGCATATAAGTATGGTTGAGATAGAATCTCCAGTTTAGAGAGCCATCGAGTTGCATCCATTCAGTTAAAGACAGCTTGTAGTTTGGGTCCAGATCATCCGCGCCATAGTAGTTCAAGGCATGAACGCCGCTTAGTCTGGGTTTGTTAAAAGAAAATGCTGTTTTCCAGCCTAAAGCTGTGAATTTTTCAACGAGATCTAGGATGTAGAGCCGGGCTTCATCATGATATATTGCACCACCGTTTTTGACTCTGGCATGGACGTTTATGCGTGTTATACCTAGGCCCCGGGTCTTGTTTTCCATTCCCATGATACTTAAAGCCTTCGGGATCACTGTCTTCACGCCACCAGCATCTATGGTGACCGTAGGGAGGGCATTGGCATCGAAATCTATACTGTTATAAAAATTTAAACCAACATTCTGGGTCTCGGCGACGACAGCGGTTGGGTATTTCTTTTGCCAATCATCGCCACGCTGATACAGCGCCAGCTCTATATGCTCAGGGTAGGCCGGCTTCGTTGGCTTTGGGCGCGGCGGCTCAGCGTGGGACGTGATGCCGGCGATGATCCCGATGATGGCAAGGAGTGTACCCAGTGCGATGATGGCGGTTTTACTCATGATGGCCCATGGCGTAAAAAAGACGGCCTCATTTGAGGTAGGCCAATCTTATTGCAGATCCTTGGGGATCACCGGGTTTTGCTGGCCCGGCGGCGGTGGCGGCAACTCCGGGTCTTTGTAGTCGCTGACGATGGGAATGCCCTGAGCCTTGAGAGTGGCTTCCTTGATATTCCGCTCTGACCTTAACTTCCTGGCAATGGGAATCCATAGCTGACGCCAGTGATCGCGTTCCTTCTCCTCCACATAGATTCTTTGTACTTCTTCATGTGGTTCTATGGTGAAGCTCATGATGTAAGCGCCGGGTTTGTTAGGATCCAAGTGGTCTTGGTCTCGGTTAATATTCAGCGTTATAAAGGTATGGTTGAGGTAGAGTTCCCAACTCAGTATTCCCTTGAGCTGCATCCATTCCGCGAAAGATAGCTTGTAGTTTGGGTCTAAGGCATCCGCGCCATAGTAGTTCAAGGCATGAATGCCATTCAATCTAGGTTTGTTTAAGGGAATTACCATTTTCCAGCCCGCGGCGGTGAGTTTTTCGATGATGTCTAGGATGTAGAGCCGGGCTTCATCATGAGACATTGCTCCGCCATTTTTGACTCGGGCATTGATATTTATACGAGTTATTCCTAAACCGCGGCTCTTGTCTTCCATACCCATGATACTTAAAGCCTTGGGGATAACCGTTTTCACTCCGCCTGCGTCAATGGTGACCGTAGGTAGGGCATTGGCATCGAAATCGATGCTGTTGTAAAAATTCAAACCAACATTCTGGGTCTCGGCGACGACAACGGTTGGGTATTTCTTTTGCCAATCATCGCCCCGCTGATACAGCGCCAGTTCTATATGCTCAGGGTAGGCCGGCTGCGCTTGCTCTTGGCGCGGCGGCTCAGCGTGGGACGTGATGCCTGCGATGATCCCGATGATGGCAAGGAGAGTACCCAGTGTGATGATGGCGGTTTTACTCATGATGGCCCATGGCGTAAAAAAGACGGCCTCATCCGAGGGCCGGCCAAACTTATTGCAGATCCTTGGGGATCACCGGGTTTTGCTGACCCGGCGGCGGTGGCGGCAGTTCCGGGTCTTTGTAGTCGCTGACAATGGGAATGCCCTGAGCCTTGAGTTTGGCTTCCTCG
>NZ_JBRBAF010000036.1:0-1922 GCF_052805975.1 Chromobacterium sp. W521 | reverse complement strand
ACCCTGAACGGCGACGCGCTCGGGGAAGGCCCGGGCGGTGTGCTCGAACCAGCTGCACAGATCGGGATGGGGCGGGGCGACGGAAACTGGCGCGGGGCCCAGAGCCTGGGCGGCTTGCTCGGCGTTCAGCAGCGGCAGCCGCGCCACAGGACAATCCGGTTGAGCGGCCGCGGATTGCAGCAGCTCACGATAGTGTTCCAGCCAGCGGGCCGCGGTGTCGGCGCCGATCAGGCCGGCGCGGTATTCCAGCGTGGCGCGCAGGCCGTCGCCGGCCGGCTCCAGCATCAGGCTCAGGTCGAATTTGGCGTCGGCGGGGAATAGCGGCAGCGCTTCCGCTTCCACGCCCTGCCAGTCCAAACGGCCCAGCGGCGCGTTCTGCAGCGCGAACAGGGCGCGGAACGGCGCGTCCTGGGCCTGGGAACGGGGGCCGGCCAGTTTCACCACCTGGTCGAAGGGCGCGTGCTGATGGGCGAAGGCGTCCAGGCAATCGGCGCGGTTGCGCGTCAGCAATTGAGAAAAGCTGGGCGAGCCGCTCAGATCCTGACGCAGGATCAGGGTGTTGACGAAGAAACCCAGGGTCTGTTCGAACTCGGCGCGGTCGCGATTGGCCACAGGGCTGCCGACGCAGATGTCGTCGCGTCCGCTCAGCCTTTGCAGCAGCGCCTGGAAGCCGGAGAGCAAGGCCATGAACAAGGTGGCGTCGGCGGCGAGGGCCTGCTTGCGCAGCGGGTCGACCAGCGAAGCCGGCAGCGTCAGGCTGACGTGGCCGGCTTCCTCGCTCCGGCTTTGGCCGGCGGCGTAATCGCCGGGCAGCTCCATTTCGCCGTCCAGGCCGGCGAGGCGTTCGCGCCAGTAGCGCAGCGCATCGGCGTCGCTGTCGCCGCCGGCGCGGGTTTCGCGTTCCCACTCGGAAAAGTCGGCGTATTGCAGCGCCTCGGGCAGGGCCGGCGCGGGTAGGCCGGCGGCCAGCGCCGGGTAGAGCGCGCCTAGTTCGCGCACCATCACGCCTAGCGACCAGCCGTCGCAGGCGATGTGATGGATCACGATGGAGAGCACATGGTGTTGAGGGCCCAGAACAAACAGGCGCGCCCGGATCACCGGATCGCGCCGCAGATCGAAACGCAGGGCGGCTTCCGCGCGCAAGCGCGCCGGCAGGCCTGCCTCGTCGCAGGCGGTGCGCGGCAGCTCGCAACCGGCTTGCGGGCGGATCAACTGGCAGGGTTCGCCGTCGACCAGATCATATTGAGTGCGCAGGATCTCATGGCGCGCCACCAAGGCGTTCAGAGCGGCTTGCAGCGCGTCGGCGTCCAGCGCGCCGCGCAGGCGCAGGGCCAGCGGGATGTGGTAGGCCGTCGAGTCCGGCGCCAGGTCCGCCAGCGTCCACAAGCGGCGCTGGGCGCCGGATTGCGGGAAAACATAGGCGTCGAAAGAGGCGTGGGCGTCAATTGCGTTCATGGTTGGCCTTGATTGGACTGCTGGGATGAGGTGTCGCCGTCGGCGCCGAACGTGACGCGCGCCAGCTGGCGGCGCGCTTGCCGCACCGGCGAGGCGGCCGATGTCTGTCCGCGCTGCGCGTCGATGTGTTGCGCCAGCTCCGCCGCGCGCGGATGTTCGAACAGGAGGCGCAGGGGCAGCGGAACGCCCAGGCGTTCGCGCAGCCGGTTGGCGGCGCGCACCGCCAGGATGGAGTCGCCGCCCAACTCGAAGAAGCTTTCATCGCGGCTGACTTTCGGCAGCTGCAACAGGTCGGCGAACACCTCCGCCACCAGGAATTCGCTGGGCGTGCGCGCCGCTTCGAAGGCGCGCCGCGCCAGCGGCTCCGGCGCGGGCAGGGCGGCGCGGTCGATCTTGCCGTGATGGGTCAGCGGGAAACGCTCCAGCGTCACGATGACGGCGGGCAGCATGTGCTCGGGCAGCTCGGC
>NZ_JBRBAF010000035.1:0-2238 GCF_052805975.1 Chromobacterium sp. W521 | reverse complement strand
GTCCAAGTGGTCTTGGTCTCTGTCAACATCCAGTGTCATATAAGTATGATTGAGATAGAACTCCCAGCTCAGCGTGCCTTTGAGTTGCATCCATTCCGCGAAAGACAGCTTGTAGTTTGGGTCCAAGCCATCCGCACCATAGTAGTTCAGTGCATGGATGCCACTCAGCCTAGGTTTGCTTAAGTAAAATGTATTTTTCCAGCCTAAAGTGATGAATTTTTCAACGAGATCCAGGATGTAGAGCCGGGCTTCATCATGAGACATTGCTCCGCCGTTTTTGACTCGAGCATGGACGTTTATACGTGTTATGCCTAGGCCACGGGTCTTGTTTTCCATGCCCATGATACTTAAAGCCTTCGGGATCACTGTCTTCACGCCGCCAGCATCTATGGTGACCGTAGGGAGGGCATTGGCATCGAAATCTATACTGTTATAAAAATTTAAACCAACGTTCTGTGTCTCGGCGATGATGGTTTCTGGGTATCTCTTTTCAAAATCACTGCCCTGCTGGTATAGAGTCAGTTCTATATTGCTTGGGTGGACGGTGTTCATTTTTTTGCTACTTTCTTGATTCTTGTGCGTTGAGTTGAATGCGATAGCCGTAACAGCAGCAACGGCAATCAGCACACTCAGGATAATTTTTTTTGTCTTAGTCATTGCTGCTATGCCAGCCTGCCATGGTTTTCAATTCCGCCTCCATAAATGCATTATTCTCTGTCATCATGCTGTGGAATAAGTCTGCGGCTTTTAATATCCAATTCATTCTGCTGTCGTAGTCTTCCAACTTGGTGCCAGCAGGAGGAACAGACTTTAATTTCTTTTGATCTGTTTTGCAGGCATGGGTGAAGACCAACTCGATATCCGGCAGAAGCGGGTTGAGCATGGTGTCCTTGATCATTTCCTTGCCTTCGCGTTGAATCTGAACCCAGCTTTTGAACGCCTTGTTTTCATACATCAAGGGTTGCAAAATCTCTTTTTGCTCATGTACCGCGATGTGCTTGAGGTGTTGCAATTGCAACTTAGGTCGCTTATGTGGGTCATTTTCTTGCTCTATTTGCCTAACCAGCTTAAATCCTTCGATGACACTAGGGGTGGCCGCCAGATAGTTTATTTGGGGGAGTACCTCTGCACCTTGTTCCATGCGCTCCAGATTGTCGATGACTTCCTTGTGCAGCTCCTTGCAGCCGCGCGACGGCACACACTGATCGAAGTGTTCCGGGTAGCGGCTGTAATACCAGTGGAAGGGGGCGATGTCCTGGAACAGCCAGAAATTGCCCAGCGCCAGGTGGCGTCTGACAAAGTCGGTGTCGGCGGCATTGGGCAGATAAGAGCTGGACATCGCCCGTCCGGCGATGGAGTGCCAAGAGTCAATGGTGCAGGCCACGGTTTTGCTGGCGAAGGCGCCCAGGGCCATCCAGTAATAGCGGCCCTTTTTCTTGATATTGCCGTACTCCTCAATTTCTAGATAAAAGCGGGCATAAGTGGCGGCAATCACTCTTGCTCTGTCGCCGTAATTGCCGAGGATGCGCCGTGGCGGCGGGCTGTTCGGCGGGTTGGGGCCGGTCAAATAGCGCGAGAGTGTAATGGGGCGCGAGACACGCAGGTAGGCGAAAGCCTGGGCCTGTGACAGCGGGGTTTTGCAGCCGGCCTTATTGGTGCAAACGGAGCCCTCGGCGGTGTTGGTGTTGGCTTTGTAAGCGGTGCTGTCCGCCATTTCACGGTTCTCCTTCCGGCTGCATGTCTTCGGATGGCAGTATCTCATGCCATACCAGGCTGGCCTCCAGCGGCGTTGATTGTTGGGTGTGGACGCGCTGGGTGCTGCCGTCCGACCTAGTGTGCTGGAGCAAGTGCTGCTGTCCGTCGCTGATGGCCAGCATCAGGCCGGACAGGGGTTTGCCGGTGGGGCCCAGGATGCGGAATTGCTCATCATAGCGTTCCGCGCTGGGAAAGCCTTGCATGTTCACGCCTATGCTGGCCGGGCCGCTCAGTTTGTGGCTGGCGCCCTTGACGCTGACTTCGCCCGGGCAGTGCACTTCGATATTGCCGCCCTTGAGGCGGATATAGCCGCCGCCGCTGGTGAGCAGGATTTCCTGGCCGGCGGCGATTTCCACCTTGCCCTTGCTGGCGGTGACGGTCACATCCTTGTCCGCGGTCACCTCAATGCTGTCGCTCTGCGCCTGCATCTGCACCTTGCCCTTGGCGGCAATCAGCTTCAGCGCCACCTTGTCCTTCACCCCC
>NZ_JBRBAF010000034.1:0-2325 GCF_052805975.1 Chromobacterium sp. W521 | reverse complement strand
TGCACAAACTGCTCGGACCCCACGATGCCCAGCTTGGTCACCCCCAAACGCTGCGACTCCGCCAGCACCATCGCCACCGGCTCGTAACCCGCATCCTTGTTCGGCTTGATGTGAAACTCCGGCTGCGGCACCCGCGCCGCCGCTTCCGTCAGCTTCTTCTCCAAAGCCTCCCGGTTCGCCAAACGCTCCCCGTTCCACAAGATCCCGTTGTCCGGCCCAATGTCTATCTGCACCACCACCGGCTTCTCCATCGGCTTCGCCGGACTGCTCACCGGCATGTCCAGCTTCACCGCGTGCGTCTGGATCGGAATCGTGATGATCAACATGATCAGCAGCACCAGCATCACGTCGATCAGCGGCGTGGTGTTCATCTCCACCATCAGGTCGTCGTCGGACGAGCCTACGTTCATTCCCATCTTCCTGCCCCTCCTAGTTCCGCGGCGGCGGTTCGGTAATAAAAGCGATCTTCACGATACCCGCCTGCTGCACCGCCAGCACGATGCGGCCTATCGGGCTGTACTTCGCCCCCAGGTCGCCCCGAATGTGCACTTCCGGCTGCGGGTCCTTCTTCGCCTCCTTCACCAGCCGCGCCAGCAGTTCTTCCTGCGTCTTCACCGGCGTGGTGTTCCAGTAAATGGTGTTCCCGGTGTCCACCCCCAGCACGATGTTCTCCGGCTTGGTCTGCGTCGGAATGTTGCTTTCCTTCGGCAGCGCCATCTTCACCGTCTGCGTCACCACCGGCACCGTGATCAGGAAGATGATCAGCAGCACCAGCATCACGTCCACCAGCGGCGTGGTGTTGATCGCGGACATCACCGCGTCTTCGTCGCCCTTGCCGTGGCCTTGGCCGAATCTTGCGTTGCGCCCTTTCATCGTCGACGCCTCAGCGCGCGTTCAGCAGGCTGGCGTGCAGGCGGCCCGCCACCACTCGCACCATGTCCAGCACCAGCTTGTTGCGACGCACCAGCCAGTTGTAACCCAGTACCGCCGGCACCGCCACGCCCAGGCCGATCGCCGTCATGATCAGCGCTTCGCCCACCGGGCCCGCCACTTTGTCGATCGACGCCTGACCCGACATGCCGATCGCCGTCAGCGCGTGGTAGATGCCCCACACCGTGCCGAACAGGCCGACAAACGGCGCGGTGGAGCCAACGGTGGCCACCACCGACAGGCCGTTTTGCATGTGGTGGCTGGCGGAGTCCACCGCGTCGGAGATGGCCATCGACACCCAGGTGTTGAGGTCCACGCGCCCGGCCAGTTCGCCCTTGTGCTCGGCCGCCGCTTCAATGCCAGCCACCGCCACCGCGCTGAACATGCCTTCGTCGGCCAGTTCGCTGGCGCGCTTTTGCAGCTCCGCGCCGTGCGATTCCAGCAGTTCGCGGCCTTGCTTGAGCAGGCGGCGCTGTTCCAGCAGTTTGACGATGCCGACGTACCAGGTGGCCGCCGACATGATCAGCAGGATGATCAGGGTGCCGCGCGCCACGATGTCGCCTTGCGCCCACAGGGCGTCGATGCCGTACGGGTTGCTGGTCACGTGCGCGGTTTCGGCGGCCAGCGCGCTCAGGCTGCTCAACAGGGCCACGGCGGCGAAGGCGGTGCGGATGATTTTGCTCATGTTCTGGTTCTCCTAGAGATTGCTTGTTCCGGTCGAGGCGCGCTCGCGCTCATTCGCCGGAATCGAGTTTGAAGCCGAATTCCTGGCTCAACAGGCTGTTGGGTTTGCAGCTGTAGCCTTGCAGCGCGGCGCTGATCGCCGACTGGAAGCCGCTGCGGTAGCGCGGCGGGATGCCGCCGTCGAACGAAATATTGGCGATGTGGCTGAAGCGGCCGTTGTCGCCCACCTGGAAGGCCACGCGCACCACGCCCTGGATTTCGTCCTGTTGCGCCTTGCTCGGATACTCCGGCGCTTGCAGCTGGCTGCAGTTGGCCTTGGCCGACACCGGTCCCTTGGGCGCTTCCACCGCCGGGGCGGGGGTGGGCGCGGGCTGCGGCGCCGGGTCCGAGGTGGTGGACTGGATGGCGTTGGCCGTGGAGGTGACCGGCGGCGGATTGACCACCGGCGGCACGTAGGCCTGCGGCTTGGGCGCGGCGGTGGGCTGCACCACTTTCTCGATCTTGGGCGGAGGGGGCGGTGGAGGGGGCGGCGGTTCGCTGATGACCGCCACTTCCACTTTTTGCTGGATCACTTTGACCACGCCCTGGGCCAGGCCCGAGACCAGCGCGTAGATCAACAGTGCATGGAAGACGACCACGCCGACCAAGCCCGCGATGCGGCGCTTGGGCGGGGGACCGCCGATTCCTCTGGCTGTGATGCTCGTCATGTTT
>NZ_JBRBAF010000033.1:0-3259 GCF_052805975.1 Chromobacterium sp. W521 | reverse complement strand
TGTCCTACTTTCACATGGCGAATGCCACACTATCATCGGCGCTAAGGCGTTTCACGGTCCTGTTCGGGATGGGAAGGCGTGGGACCACCTCGCTATGGCCACCAGACATAAACTGGTACAAACTAGAAGAAGCCTAGGCTGATCTTTGATCAGCCCACATATATTCGGTATTCAATTGTGTCGCACACCCACACCTCGTCGCTCAGTCTCCCAAGCCACTCAAATGATAGGATCAAGCCTCACGAGCAATTAGTATCGGTTAGCTTAACGCCTCACAGCGCTTCCACACCCGACCTATCAACGTCCTGGTCTCGAACGACTCTTCAGGAGGGTCAAGCCCTCAGGGAAGTCTCATCTTCAGGCGAGTTTCCCGCTTAGATGCTTTCAGCGGTTATCTCTTCCGCACTTAGCTACCCGGCAATGCGACTGGCGTCACAACCGGTACACCAGAGGTGCGTCCACTCCGGTCCTCTCGTACTAGGAGCAGCCCCCGTCAAACTTCCAACGCCCACTGCAGATAGGGACCAAACTGTCTCACGACGTTTTGAACCCAGCTCACGTACCACTTTAAATGGCGAACAGCCATACCCTTGGGACCGGCTACAGCCCCAGGATGTGATGAGCCGACATCGAGGTGCCAAACACCGCCGTCGATGTGAACTCTTGGGCGGTATCAGCCTGTTATCCCCGGAGTACCTTTTATCCGTTGAGCGATGGCCCTTCCATTCAGAACCACCGGATCACTATGTCCTGCTTTCGCACCTGCTCGACTTGTCGGTCTCGCAGTTAAGCTACCTTTTGCCATTGCACTATCAGCACGATTTCCGACCGTACCTAGGTAACCTTCGAACTCCTCCGTTACACTTTGGGAGGAGACCGCCCCAGTCAAACTGCCTACCATGCACTGTCCCCAATCCGGATCACGGACCAAGGTTAGAACCTCAAACACACCAGGGTGGTATTTCAAGGACGGCTCCATGAGAACTAGCGTTCCCACTTCATAGCCTCCCACCTATCCTACACAAGTCTGTTCAAAGTCCAATGCAAAGCTACAGTAAAGGTTCACGGGGTCTTTCCGTCTAGCAGCGGGGAGATTGCATCTTCACAAACACTTCAACTTCGCTGAGTCTCAGGAGGAGACAGTGTGGCCATCGTTACGCCATTCGTGCGGGTCGGAACTTACCCGACAAGGAATTTCGCTACCTTAGGACCGTTATAGTTACGGCCGCCGTTTACTGGGGCTTCGATCAAGAGCTTGCACCCCATCACTTAACCTTCCAGCACCGGGCAGGCGTCACACCGTATACGTCCACTTTCGTGTTGGCACAGTGCTGTGTTTTTGTTAAACAGTCGCAGCCACCGATTCTCTGCGACCTCTCAAAGCTCCTCCCGCAGGGGTTTCACTCTAAGAGGCATACCTTCTCCCGAAGTTACGGTATCAATTTGCCGAGTTCCTTCTCCTGAGTTCTCTCAAGCGCCTTAGAATTCTCATCCTGCCCACCTGTGTCGGTTTGCGGTACGGTTCTTATGCAGCTGAAGCTTAGTGGCTTTTCCTGGAAGCGTGGTATCAGTCACTTCAGGTCCGTAGACCCTCGTCATCACGTCTCGGCCTTAAGGGAAGGCGGATTTGCCTACCTCCCCAGCCTACCGGCTTAAACAGACTATTCCAACAGTCTGATGACCTAACCTTCTCCGTCCCCACATCGCACTGCATAAAAGTACGGGAATTTTAACCCGTTTCCCATCGACTACGCTTTTCAGCCTCGCCTTAGGGGCCGACTCACCCTACGCCGATGAACGTTGCGTAGGAAACCTTGGGCTTTCGGCGAGCGGGCTTTTCACCCGCTTTATCGCTACTCATGTCAGCATTCGCACTTCTGATATCTCCAGCATCCCTTACGAGACACCTTCTCAGACCTACAGAACGCTCCCCTACCATCTGCACTTACGTGCAAATCCGCAGCTTCGGTTATCAGTTTGAGCCCCGTTACATCTTCCGCGCAGGACGACTCGACCAGTGAGCTATTACGCTTTCTTTAAATGATGGCTGCTTCTAAGCCAACATCCTGGCTGTCTAGGCCTTCCCACTTCGTTTACCACTTAACTGATCATTTGGGACCTTAGCTGGCGGTCTGGGTTGTTTCCCTCTTGACGATGGACGTTAGCACCCACCGTCTGTCTCCCATGCTCGCACTTTCCGGTATTCAGAGTTTGCCATGGTTTGGTAAATCGCAATGACCCCCTAGCCATAACAGTGCTTTACCCCCGGAAGTGATACATGAGGCACTACCTAAATAGTTTTCGGGGAGAACCAGCTATCTCCGAGTTTGTTTAGCCTTTCACCCCTATCCACAGCTCATCCCCTAGTTTTGCAACACTAGTGGGTTCGGACCTCCAGTGCGTGTTACCGCACCTTCATCCTGGCCATGGATAGATCACTCGGTTTCGGGTCTACGCCCAGCAACTAAAGCGCCCTATTCGGACTCGGTTTCCCTACGCCTCCCCTATTCGGTTAAGCTCGCTACTGAACGTAAGTCGCTGACCCATTATACAAAAGGTACGCAGTCACGGAACAAGTCCGCTCCCACTGTTTGTATGCATCCGGTTTCAGGTTCTATTTCACTCCCCTCCCGGGGTTCTTTTCGCCTTTCCCTCACGGTACTGGTTCACTATCGGTCGATCATGAGTATTTAGCCTTGGAGGATGGTCCCCCCATCTTCAGACAGGATTTCTCGTGTCCCGCCCTACTTATCGTACGCCTAGTCCTTGGAATGCGTTTTCGTGTACGGGGCTATCACCCACTATGGCGGTCCTTTCCATGAACCTTCCACTAACACAATCCATAACACGTACAGGCTCTTCCGCGTTCGCTCGCCACTACTAACGGAATCTCGGTTGATTTCTTTTCCTGCAGCTACTTAGATGTTTCAGTTCGCTGCGTTCGCCTCCTCGTGCCTATGTATTCAGCACGGGATCTCCTTGCGGAGGGGTTTCCCCATTCGGACATCGCGGGATCAAAGCTCTATTGCCAGCTCCCCCGCGCTTTTCGCAGGCTTACACGTCCTTCTTCGCCTATGATCGCCAAGGCATCCACCAGATGCACTTAGTCGCTTGACCCTATCATTTCAGTAACCTGGATCACTAAAACAACAAGTTGTGTTTGTGCGACGACTACACCGCCCCTTTTGATATGGCGACGTAGCCTAGATACAATCAAATACCCAAGATGACGATCCAGCCAATGAAGACTTAACTCCAT
>NZ_JBRBAF010000032.1:0-3581 GCF_052805975.1 Chromobacterium sp. W521 | reverse complement strand
CGGCCGTGACGGGCTGGCGGGCGTGGACGTGTCGCGCACCGTGGGCTGGTTCACCAGCCTGTATCCGCTGCGGCTGCCGCTGAGCGGGGAGCTGTCAGGGGATCTGAAACGGGTGAAGGAGCGGATGCGGAGCGTGCCGGACGGCGGCCTGGCTTACCACGCGCTGCGTTACGGCGGCCGCGGGTCGGCGCTGGGCGGCCATGCGCGCACGGTGTGCTTCAACTACCTGGGCCAATGGCGGCTGGAGGAGGGCGGCGAGCCGCGCGCCACGTGGTTGGGGGAGCCGCCGGGCGGGACGCGCGGGGCGGGGATGACGCGGCGCTATGGGCTGGACGTGGTGGCGCAGGTGCACGAAGGGCGCTTGCGGGTGGACTGGCTGTATAGCGCGGCGCGACAGCGGGAAGACGCGATCAAGGCGCTGGCGGAGGGCTTCCGCGCGGAACTGGACGCGGTGCTGGCGCATTGCCAGTCGCCGGAGTCTGGAGGGCTGACGCCGTCGGACCTGCCGCTTGCCCATCTGGACCAGGGCGAGATCGACGCGATCGAGCGCGAGCATCCGCGGCTGGAGGCCCTGTACGGTCTTACGCCGCTGCAGCAGGGCATTTTGTTCCATTCCATTGCCGACGACGGCGCGCCGCTCTACGTGGAACAACTGCACTGGAAAATGAGCGGGGCTTTCGATGCGGAGCGCTTCCGCCAAGCCTGGTTCGATGTTGCGGCGGCGCACGCCGCGCTGCGCACCACCTTCCGCTGGCGGGGGCTGAAGAGCGCGGTCCAAATCGTTCACCCTCGTCTGGACCCGGACTGGGAGACGCTGGACTGGGGAGACGTGTCCGCCGACGCCTGCGCCAGCCGCTTCGCGGCCTTGCGCGAGCTTGACCGCGAACGCGGCTTCGATCTCGAACGCGGACCCTTGCTGCGCGGCACCCTGGTGCGCGAGCCCGGCGACGCTTGGCGCTTCTTGTGGAGCTACCACCACGCGGTGGTGGACGGCTGGTCGGTGCCGCTGATTCTGAAGCAGGTGCTTGGCCGTTACGCCGAGCTCGGCGCGGGCGAGGCGGCTCCGCTGCCGGGCAGCCGTTTTCTGCCCTTCGTGAACTGGCTGGCCGCGCGGGACGCGCGCGAACAGGCGGAGTACTGGAAGCAAGTGCTGGAGGGCATAGAGGAGCCCACGCCCATTGGTTTCGCGTCTCCGGCGCGCGGACCTCAAGCGCAGGGCCAGGGCCGGCGCGCCTTCGTCTTCGACGCGGCGCTGCGCGAGCAGGTAGACCGCGCGGCGCGGCGGGCCGGCGTGACCCGCGCCAGCCTGCTGACCGGCGCTTGGGCGTTGACGCTGGGCTATGCCGGCGGCGGGCGCGACGTGGTGTTCGGCACCACCTTGTCCGGCCGGCCGGCGACCTTGCCGGGCGTCGAGCGGATGGTCGGCCTTTTCATCAACACGGTGCCGGTGCGCGTGGTCATGGACGACGACGCGAGCGTATCGCAATGGCTGCGGCAGTTGCATGAACAGCAGAGTGAGCGGGCCAGGCTGGGGGCGGCCTCGCTCACAGACATCCAGCGCTGGGCGGGCTACGAGGGCGGCGAGCTCCTGAGCAGCTTGTTCGTGGTGGAAAACTATCCGGTGGATCGGACGCTGGCCCGGGGCGATGCCGGTTTCGACGTCAGCGAGTTCGCAGCCGCCGAAACGCGCACCAACTATCCGCTGGTCGGCCAGTTGATTCCAGGCGAGGAGACCGTGCTCTACGTCGATTTCGACGCCTCGCGTTACGACGAGGAGAGCATAGGCCGCTTGGGCGCGAGCTTCATGCACCTGCTCTCCCAACTCGCCGCACAGCCGGATGCCCGGCTTGGCGATCTGACCCTGGTGGACGACGACGAGGCGCGCCGACTGATTCACGACTGGAACGCGACGCCGCCGGTAGGCGAAGGTTATCTGCTGCACGCGGGCATAGAGCGGCACGCCGAGCTGACGCCGCTGGCGCCGGCGATCATCGGCGTGGACGAAGCGATGAATTACCGGGAGCTGGCCGACGAGACGCTGCGCACGGCGAGGGCCGTGGCGGCGGCGGGCGCGAAGCGCGAACCGGTCGCCGTGCTGCTGCCTAGGAGCGCGCGCGCGGTCGCCGCGTACTCGGGCGTGATGCGCGCCGGCTGCGCTTATGTGCCGGCCGATCCGGCGATGCCGCCGGGACGATTGCGCGATCTGCTGGCCACGGTCGGCTACGTGCTGACGACGCGCGAGCATCTGCCGATGTTGGACGGCGTCGCCGCGCGGGCGATCCTGATCGACGAAACGCCGCCGGCCGATGTCGCGCTGCCGGACGCGGCGCTCGACGATCTGGCCTATGTGATGTTCACCTCCGGGTCCACCGGCAAACCCAAGGGCGTGATGATCACCCATCGCGCGGCCTCGCTGACGATAGAGGTCTTCCTGCGCCGCTATGAGATAGGCGCGTCCGACCGCTTGATGTGCGTGTCGGCGGCGGGTTTCGACCTGTCGGTATTCGATTTCTTCGGCGCGTTCGCGGCGGGTGCCGCCGTCTTGCTCGCGCCGGAATCGTCGACGATCGCGCCAGCCGTGTGGCTGGAACTGATGACGCGCGAGGGGGCGACGGTATGGGAATCCGTGCCGGCGGTGATGGAGCTGTTGCTGCTTGAGTGCCGGCAAAGCGGGCGCGCGCTACCGCCTTCCTTGAAGCTGGCGATGTTGAGCGGCGACCGCGTGCCGGTGGGGCTGCCCGCGCAGATCCGAGCGGCCGCGACGTCCGATCCTGAGGTGCTGGCGCTGGGCGGCGCCACCGAGGCGGCCATCTGGTCGTGCTGGTACGACACGCGGGAACTGGCGTCCGACGCCGCCTTCGTGCCCTACGGCCGCCATCTGCCGGGGCAGCGGCTTTATGTGTTGTCCTCCTCGCTGCAAGCGGTGCCGGTGGGCGTGCCGGGCGATCTGTGGATCGCCGGCGCGGGCGTGGCGCTGGGTTATCTCGGCCAGCCGGATCTCACTGCTTACCGTTTTGTCGACAATCCCTTTGTGCCGGGCGAGCGGATGTACCGGACCGGCGACCGCGCGCGCGTTCTTGCCGACGGCAATCTCGAATTCCTGGGACGAGTGGACGACCAGGTCAAGATCGGCGGTTTCCGGATCGAGATCGGCGAAATCGAAGCCGCGCTAGCGGCGGCGCCGGGCGTGGAGCGCGGCGTGGCTTCGGTGGTCGAGCGAGACGGGCGGCGAATCATCGCCGGCTATGTGCTGTTGCTGCCGGGCGCGAGTTTGGATCTTGCCGCGGTTCGCGACGCGCTGGCGCGGCGCTTGCCGCCCTACATGCTGCCCGCGTCGATCATGGCGCTGGACAGCTTGCCGCTGAGCGCCAACGGCAAAGTGGACCGCAAGCGTCTGCCGGATCCGGTGGTCGAGACGGGGGCGGCGGCGGCGGAGACCGAGGCCGAGGCGACGCTGGTGGAAATCTGGCAAGGCCTGCTGGGGCTGGAACGCGTGGGGGTGAGGGACAACTTCTTCGCGCTGGGCGGCGACTCCATCCTGAGCATTCAGATGGCGTCGCGGGCGGCGGAACGGGGCTTGT
>NZ_JBRBAF010000031.1:0-4586 GCF_052805975.1 Chromobacterium sp. W521 | reverse complement strand
GCGGAGATGGCAGGGGCGATGAAACTGATGCCACTCGATTACATGTGCTAGGCCAGTATTTCCAGAGAACTAATAGCCGCTAGGGTTTTGATTCTGCCAGCGCCAGCTGTCCAGGCACATGTCCCCTAGCCCTCTAGTTGCTTTCCAGCCAAGCAAGAGTTCGGCCTTGCTGGGATCCGCCCAACAGGCCGGAATGTCACCTGGGCGTCGAGGAGCGATCTCATAGGGAATAGGGCGGCCACAGTGCAACTCAAAGGCATGCACCATGTCAAGTACCGAGTAGCATTGGCCAGTGCCAAGGTTGACAGTGATCAAGCCGCACTTCTTTTGCAATGTTTCCAGCGCTTTGAGATGGCCGTTAGCTAGGTCGACAACATGTATATAGTCACGCACGCCAGTGCCATCTGGGGTAGGGTAGTCGTTACCAAACACTTGTAACGCTTTGCGTTTGCCGATAGCTACCTGGCTTATGAATGGCATTAAGTTATTGGGGATGCCATTCGGATCTTCGCCGATCTGACCGCTTTCGTGTGCACCGACAGGATTGAAGTAGCGCAGCAGAGCAATGTTCCACTCGGGTTCCGTTTTACTGAAATCACGTAGTATGTCTTCCGCTATTAGCTTGCTGCGACCGTAGGGATTGGTCGCAGATAAGGGGAAGTCTTCGCGGATGGGGACCGTCGCAGGGTTGCCATAGACGGTAGCTGAGGAACTGAAGACAAGAGTTTTTACGTGATACTGACGCATTGCATGGAGCAACTGCAAAGTGCCGTTGACATTGTTGTCATAGTATTCCAGCGGTTTTTCTACTGATTCGCCTACGGCTTTGAGTCCGGCAAAGTGGATGACGGCCTGAATGGGGTGTGAGAAGGCATCTGCGAGCGATGCAGTATCTCGGATATCACCTTGGATGAAGGTAAGCTGCTTGCCGGTTAGGTCTTGTATTCGCTTGAGAGATTCGACTTTGCTATTGCAGAGATTGTCGAGTACCACTACGTCGTGGCCTGCCTCAAGCAACTGCAGGCAGGTATGGGAGCCAATGTATCCAGCACCTCCAGTAACCAAAATTGTCATGTCGCTTAAAAATCCAAAAAAGTTTAAATTATGTGTTTATTTGTTGGCATTATCTTAGCCAGAGTGCCAACCATGTTATGTTAGTATTGTTACATAAAGGCGTCAGCATTGAAAATGTCTCTCGTCTACAGGCTACTTCGAAAACTTCAAGATGTCTGCTGGGAGTGAGAGGCGAAGTCGAATCTGTGTTGGACTGTCCCAGGTACCATAGACAAATTTCTGCCTCACGCCGAAGCCCGTTCAAAGGCCTCGGGGCTGATGCCACCCAGGTAACTATGGCGGCGGATTCGATTGTAAAAAAACTTCGATGTAATCGAATACATCTGACTTGGCCAAGTCGCGGGTTTTGTAAATCCGTTTGCGGATACGCTCCTTCTTCAGACTGTGAAAGAAGGACTCTGCCACGGCGTTATCCCAGCAATTGCCACGTCGGCTCATGCTGGGTTCAAGGTCGTGGGAGGGGCAGAAACAGCGCCAGTCATCACTGCGATATTGCGACCCTTGGTCCGAATGAACCAGCACACGACCGGTAGGCTTGCGCCGCCACAGCGCCATCAGCAGAGCGTCCAACGCCAATTCGCGGTTCAATGTCGGTTTCATCGACCAGCCCACCACCTTGCGTGAGAACAAGTCGGTCACCGCCGCTAGACAAAGCCAGCCCTGCCAGGTGCGGATGTAAGGTAATGTCCGTTACCCAGGCTTGGTCAGGCTGTGATGTCGTGAATTCACGGTTCAGATGGTTGGGGGCTACCCTGCAATGGGCCGTGGGGCTTTATAGCCGCGCTGAGCCTTGATTCTGTGTTGCCGCATGATTCTGGCGACACGATGCTTGCCACACAGTTCGCCGATTTTGCGCAGGTCGCCCAGAACACGGCGAGATCCATAGACCCCCACCACTGGCCTGCCACGAGTCACGAATCAGAGCCAGTAATCTAGTATCTTCCTTGGCGTGGTCGGACTCGGGGCGATGTGGCCATTGATAGAAGCCGGCGCGGGCAACTTGCCACAAACGGCACATGGTCGTCAGTGGCCAGGCATGACGATGCTCGTTCATGAAGCGGTACTTCACTCGGACTCCCTGGCAAAGTACCGCGCGGCTTCCCAAGAGACTCCCTCGACAGATGGCGCAGGTTGCAATTGCAACTCAAACCCAAATAACGCTGCACGGCAACGAAGTTGCTTGACCACACGCTCTCGATACTGTTGCTTATAGTAGTCTGCTCCAGGATCTCGATAGTCCATGCCAAATCGCATCGCGTTGTAAAACAGCACCGCAACCTTCCGTGCAGTTGCCGTGACGGCTTTGGCGTGGCCAATCCTGGCGGCAAGACGACGATAAAAGGCCCCAAGCGCGGTATTGCTCCGCCCAATCGCAACGGCGGAAAGTCGGAGAGCAACGGTGACTCGGTTGCTGGTTTTACGCGTATGTGCTGAAAGAATCTTGCCGCCGCTGATCTTGCAACCTGGGGATAGCGTCAACCAGGACGTGAAGTGCTTTGCTGTTGGCCAACGGCTCAAGTCGGTTCCACATTCGGCAATCAACCGCAGAGCAAAGAATGGGCCGATACCGTGTATTTGAGTCAAATCGGTCCCTGCAAGTTGATACATGGCCGTACGCACGTCAAAGTCAGGATCGCTTGGCATCCTGCTGCGGTGCTTGGCTTTGGGAAGCGGAACCTCTGGCGCAGGACGGCAAAGGTTCAGTCTGGCCACGGTCCTTTCAATTTCTTGATCACACTCCTCAATACAGTTCTGATAGAAATCGTATAGTGCCAGAGCTTGTTTGAGCGCAAACACATGCTCTGGCCGATGGTTACCGACCAATGCGGCCCGGATAGTCGCCAGGCTCTCCTTGCACCGGACATCACGCATGGCTGCCAACTTGTCCGGGTCTCGCTCACCGGCGACGATAGCTCGGATGATTCTCATCCCAGTCACGCCTGTAATTGTAGCAATCACATGGTGGAGCTGCAGATTCATGTAGGTCCGCCCCTTCAGCATGTGCTGAATGTGCGCGGCAGCGTAATCGGTATGCCGCTCGCGCGCTCGCAGATAGGCTCGGGGTTCAGCAATTTCTCCTCCTGGTCAGAAGCCTGCGCGTAACAACCCGCATGCGTGAAGTCGTCGCAGCCATTGCGCATCATTAATATCGCTCTTTCTGCCAGGAACCGGACGCGTCTCCCGCGCATTGGCCAGAATGACCTCCAGCCCGCGGCTTTCAAGCACTTCAAATGCGGCTACCCAATAAACCCCCGTCGATTCCATCGCAACAAGTTTGGATACCCATGGCAACCAGCCAGTCAGCCATCCTGACCAAGTCGCTGGTGAAGGACTGAAAGGTTTGAACAGGCTCATCGCTAATATCCGGATTGATGGCTACAACATGAAAGCGCGAACCGATGTCGATTCCCGCTGCAAATGGATGAATGATCAGAAGCCCCGCTGGCTTTGACTGTGCTTGATCGCGAGACATGATCCACCTCCTGACGGTCATACGCAGGACAGGGATTCGGATTGATCAATTTCCTAAATGGGGTCGTCCGAAGACGCCACCACAGACGGGTCCGCAGCTTCCCCTGGGCCAAGTTTTTGACGGGGTTTACGCCACCAAGAAGCAGTCGGCGACAGTCCATGCGTACTGTGAGTGTAGACCGCCAGAGTTTCTAGACATAAGGACCACGGAAAGGGCGTGTGGGCGGTTTTTTAGAATATCTCGCTCTTCTTCTGTACGCCGCAGTTGCGCCTTAAGGCGAAGGATTTCGCTCTTGGCCTCGATCAGCTCGGTCGCCTGCTTCTCGGAGTTATCTGGACTGACCGCTTTCACCCATTTGTAGAGGCTGTGGCTGGAAACCCCAAGTCGGGCGGAAACTTCGGCAACCGAGTAACCGCGCTCAGTTACCTGTTTGACGGCTTCTTCTTTGAGTTCAGGCGTGAAACGCTGTGTGCTCATGGACATCCTGCTATGCTAAAATCATAGAGCAGGATTGCCTACAGAAGCGGGGACAGTCCAATCAGTTACTGGCACGTCCCTTGGTCGCCAATCAAGTCTGGTCGATAGACTGCGTGTTCGACCGGACGGCAGAGGGGAGTGTCATCAAGAATCAGGCCGTGGTCAATGATGCCACGCATGAGGCAGTGGCTATTGTTCCGGAACGTGCGATGGGGGTCTGAATCTGACGCGTGTCCTCAACCAGCTGGTGACGACGCGTGGCTTGCCCAAAACCATCAGGGCCGATAACGCAGCCGCGCGATGTTGACCTGGGCACACGCTCGTGGGGTCAGATCTTTCTCATTGGGCTAGGCAAGCCCAATCAGAACGCTTAATTCGAATTGTTTAACGGGCGCTTTCGGGATGAGTGCTTGAATGAACACTGGTTCACCAGCCTGCCCCATGCCTAGGTCGTCATCGAAGCCTGGCGTAGGGAATACAACAACGAAAGGCCCAAGAAAGCACTGGGTGGTTTGACGCCGACTGGCTATGCCGAATCACTTGAAGAGAAATCAGATAAATT
>NZ_JBRBAF010000030.1:0-9244 GCF_052805975.1 Chromobacterium sp. W521 | reverse complement strand
CACCAACAGGCTGAAGGCGGTGACCAGCAGCGACATGGACAAGGTAACCGCCAGCATTTGCCACCAATAGCCCTGGATCAGCTCGGTGGGCGCTTCCGCCAGCATCGAGCCCAGGCTGACCTGGCGCACGCCCACGCCGAATCCAAGGAAGGACAGGATGGCTTCGTACTTGATCAGCGCCACGGTGAGCAGGGAAAACTGCACCAACAACAGGTGGGAGATATTGGGCAGGATGTGGACAAACATTTTGCGGGCATTGCCGGCGCCGATGGCGTCCGCCGCCTGAACGTATTCGCGGCCCTTGAGCTTCAGGTATTCCGCGCGTACCAGGCGGAAGGTGCCGGTCCAGCTGGTCAGCGCCATCACCGCGACGATGGTGGTGATGCCGCGGCCGGAGACGGCGGCGAAGGACAGCAGCAGCAGCATGTCCGGCACCGAGGTGAACACGCTGTAGAACCAGCCCAGCGCGTCGTCCACCTTGCCGCCGAAATAGCCGGCCGCCGCGCCCAGCGCGCAGCCCACCAGCAAGGCCGACACCGCGCCGAACACGCCGACGAAGATGGAGGTGGAGGTGCCTTTCAGGGTTTTCTCTATCACATCGCGGCCGCGCAGGTCCGCGCCAAAGGGCAAGGTGGCGCGCTTGGGCGCGTCCGCCTGCGCGTATTCGCCCACATGTTGCCGCGCCTGTTGCAGCTCCTTGCCTATCGGGTCCTCCTCCGGCGTCATGGCGGCGATGGGGGCGGACGCCTGGGCGAGCTTGGCCGGTTCCGGCGGCAGTACATCGTCGGCGGAGGCCCGCACCCAGCTAGGCGGCGCGTAGGGCACGGCGATTTCGTCGGTCCAGCTGCCGCCCACCAGATTGAACCAGCCGCCCACGGCCAGCAGCAGGTAGACCGCCACGATCCACAGCGAAACAAAGCCCACTTTCTTGCGTTTCAGCCTTTGCCAGCCCAGCGCCCACAAGCCGCGCGAGGGGGCGGCCGGCGCGGAGCCGGCGGTATTGTGCAATGTCGTCATCTCCAGCCCTCTCTCACTTGAGCTGCACGCGCGGGTCGATCAGCTTGTAGACCAGATCGCCCAGCAAATTGAACACCATGGTGGCGATGGCGATATAGATGGTGATGGCCTTGATCACCGGGAAATCGCTCTTGTTCACCGCCATCACCACTTCATTGCCCATGCCGGGTATGCCGAAGAAGCTTTCCAGCACCAGCGCGCCGATCAACATATAAGGCAGCGACATCATCACGCTGGTCACCACCGGGATCAGCGCGTTGCGCAACACGTGCTTGAGCATCACCGTGCGCTCGGACAGGCCCTTGGCGCGCGCGGTGCGCACGTAGTCCTGGCCGATTTCCTCGACGAAGAAGCTGCGGTAGAAACGGATGTCCGGCCCCAGGGACACCATCAGGCCCATCAGCAGCGGCAGCGGCACATAGACGAAGAGGTTGATCCAGAAGGAGTCCCCCCAGCCGCGCACCGGGAACCAGCCCATTTTGAAGGCCAGAAAATACTGGCCGGCGATGATGTAGACCAGCGCGCTGACCGACATGGCCACGGTGCAGGCGATGGTGACGATGTGATCGGTGAGGCCGCCGCGAAAATAGGCGACCAGCGCCGCCAGCGGGATGGCGATCAACAGATCCACCACCAGCATGGCGCCGGTCAGCGTCAGCGAGGGGCCGACGCGGCTGCCGATGATGTCGGATACCGGTTGTTGAGTGGACCAGGAGGTGCCGAAGTCCAGCGTCAGCACCTGTTTGACGAAGAGCCAGAACTGCTCCGGCAAGCTTTTATCCAGGCCCAGCTGGGCGCGGATATTGGCCAGCACGTCCGGCGTCAGGTGCTTGCCGGCCAGCACCAGCGACGGGTCGCCGCCCACCAGGGTGAACAGAGTGAAAACCAGCAGCATGACGCCGAGCAGGGTCGGGATCATCTGCAGAATGCGACGGATGATGAATGCGGACATGGCGCTCTCCTTTACTTCTGCACATCCAGGAAACGCCAGATGGCGTTGAAATTGGGATGCACCTTGAAACCACGCACCCAGGGCTGGGCCACGCCGTTGACGAAACGGATGTCGCTGAAGATCCACGGCGTGTCGCCGGCGACGATCTTGTTCATCCGATCGTACAGCGCATTGCGCTCCGCACCGTCCGCCAGCAACCGCGATTGCCGGTATAGCGCGTCGTAGCGCGGCGACTGATAGCAGGCGTAGTTGGAGCCGCCGGTATTGGGGCCGTACAGCAGCTGCACGAAGTTGTCCCCGTCGGGATAATCGGCGTTCCAACCCGCGCCTACCAGACCGTATTTGCAACCCTGTAGCGCCTTCACCTGTTCATTCCATTGCATCACCCGGAAGTTGACGCGAATCTTGATGCGGTCGAAGGCCTTTTGCCAGTACTCGTTCCATTGCTTGTCGATGGCGGAAGGGCCGGTGACGAAATCGATGGCCAGCGGCTGGCCGTCGGGCTGGCGACGGTAGCCGTCCGCGGCGATCTTGTAGCCGAACTGGTCCAGCAAGGCGTTGGCCAGCGGCGGGTTGAACGGGTAGGCGGCACGGAAGTTGGGATTGTGGCCGGCGACATTCGGCGGAACGATGTACTGCATTTGCACCGCTTGGTTGCGGCGGATGTCGCGTATGGTTTCGCGCTGGTCGAAAGCCATGGCGATGGCGCGGCGCAGCGCGATGCGCGCCTTGCCGTAGCCCCCTACCGTGGGGTCTTGCATATTGAAGGCGTAGAAGGTGACGCCCTCTTCCAGCGAGCGGCTGAGCTGGATGCCGCGCTCGCGGTATTCCGCTTTCAGTTCGGCGCGGCTGGCGTCCTTGGGGTCCAAGCGCAGCACTTGGCGTATCAGCGGCTGCGGAATGCTGGGATTGCCGCTGAATAGGTCGACTTCCCCGCTTTTGAACGCCAACCAGGTGGGCTGTTCTTCCGGAATCACCGCGATTTCGATACGGTCGATCTGCGGATAGCGCTTGCCGTTCATCTGCCGCGCGATGGCCTGATCGCGCGGATCCGGCCCCGGCTCGTAATGGAACACCTCCTGACGGAAATTGGGATTGCGCACCAGGCTGATGCTGGTGCCCGGCTTCCACGCCTTCAGCATATAGGGGCCGGTGCCCACCGGGTGGGCATTGGAATTATCTCCGTAAGCCTCGATCACTTCCCGCGCCTGGGCCTGCACCCAGCTGCCGGCCAGCATGAAGGGCAAGGGAGGAAAGGGTTGCAGGAATTTGAGTTGCAAGGTGTAGCGGTCCAGCGCGCGCACGCCTTCCACTGGCTCGTCATAGTTCAAGCGCCCCTTGCCGGCTTTCTTGACCAGCGCCTGCAGGCCAATCAGCTTGTCGGTGAAGGCGTCGCTGAGCGGTGAGGCTACGGTGGGGTCCGACAGGCGCTTGATCGAGAACACAAAATCCTCCGCCGTCAGCTCGCGCCGTTTGCCCTTGAACGCCGGGTCCGGGGCAAAATAAATGCCCTGCTTCAGGTGGAAGGTATAGGTCTTGCCGCCGTCGCTGACAGTGGGCATGGCCGTGGCCACGCCGGGCACCACCTTGACCGGCCGCGCCAGGTAGTCGAAGGTCAGCAGCGAGTCGTAAATATGCTCGTTCACCGCCGCGGAATAAACATCCGAGATTTTGGCCGGATCGAAACCGGTTTCCTGCGCGTTGAACGAGGCGTGCAGCACCTTTTCCGCGCCGGCCGCCGATGCCGCCGCGCCCCCCCACGCCATCAGCGCCAGCAGCGCGCATCGCTTCAGGCTCATGATTTTCTCCTTTGTTGTCTCTCCGGCCTGGCGTCTTGCGCCGGCCGATTATTATGTTGCCGTTCTAGCCACGGCTTAGAACCGGTTTACGATCTGCTGCGCGTCGTGAAACGTGGCTCGGTGAGCGCGCCTTCAAAAGGCTCTACCGTGTGAACACTCCGCTTTTTCAGCCGTTTTCACCCCGTCTCGCCCTTGCTCGCAAGATCGTAAACAAGTTCTTAACACTCATGAACAACGTGCGCCGGCTCTGCTTGTTGACAAGCGGCGGCGGCGACGCCATCGTAAAAGTATCCCTTCGAACCACCCCAGGCGGCCGCATTGTCCGCCCGCCTTTCACTTCGCTCAGGAGCGCATCATGAAAACAACGCTAGCGCTGTCCCTGCTGGCCGCCAGCCTGCTGACCGGCTGCGCCACCCAGGCGGGCTATGCGCAAAAGGTCTACGGCTGGCAAGGCCGCGACGTCAACGAGATGCTGGCGCAATGGGGCGCGCCCACCAGCCAGCTGACCATGCCCAACGGCAATCAGCTCTACACCTACCGCAGCGCCTACAGCCAGGAAATGCCCTATCAGGGCGGCTTCTACAACTACCCGTGGGGCTTCAGCGGCGGCGGTTCGGTGTATTACCGCTGCACCACCAACTTCGTCGCCGACCCCAAAACCCACACCATCCTGACGGTGAGCTTTGAGGGTAATGACTGCGTGGCGCCGCCTAAGAATTAAGAGCCGGTTTACGATCTGCTGCGCGTCGTGGAGCGTGGCACGGTGAGTACAGCTTCGAAATGCTCATGTACCCTATGTACATTCCGCTTTCTCAACCGTTTTCGCCTTGCCTCGCCCTAGCTCGCGAGATCGTAAACAGGCTCTAAACCCTCCCTTCCACCCAAAAAAGAGCCTGCGCATGCGCAGGCTCTCTTCGTTTCAATGCTCGGCCGCCGGCTGGTGCGCCGGCTTGCCGCCCAGTAGGCGGCGCACCCGGCTGCGCAAGCCGTCCAGATAGGTGTAAACCACCGGCACCACGATCAGGGTCAGCACCGTGGAGGTCAGCAAGCCGCCGATGATGGCGTGCGCCATCGGCCGGTTGCTTTCCGAACCGTCGCCGGTGCCCAGGGCCAAGGGCAGCATGCCGAAGATCATCGCCAGGCTAGTCATCATGATGGGCCGCAAGCGCACGCGGCCGGCCTCCACGATGGCCTGGTTGCGCTCCATCCCTTCGCGCCGCGCCTGGTTGATGAAGTCCACCAGCAGAATGCCGTTCTTCGCCGCCAGACCCATCAACATGATGATGCCGATCACCGAGAACATGTTCAGCGTGGAGCCAAACACATAAAGCGAACAGAACACCCCGACGAAAGCCAGCGGCAAAGCCATCATGATGGTGACCGGCAGCGTGAAGCTGCGGAACTGCGCGGCCAGAATCAGATAGATGAAAATCACCCCCAACGCCAAGGCCTGCACCGCATAGCCCAGCGATTCCTGCATATCCTTTTGCTGACCGCCCTGCACCAGCATAACGCCCGGCGGCAACTTCAGGCCTTCCACCAGTTGATGTACCTCGGCGGAAACGGTGCCGGCGTCGCGGCCTTCGATATTGGCCAGGATGGTGATCTCGCGCATCATGTTGACGCGCTTGATCTGGCGCGGGCTGATGCCCTGCCGGGTTTCTATCAAGGAAGACAGCGGAATCATATTGGCCGCGCCGTTGGCGTCCGGCCGCCCGGCCACCGTCAGCGCGTCCAAGAGCTCCTGGCGGCGTTCCGACTTGGGCACCCGCAGCTTGACGTCGTAGTTTTCCCCGTCCGGCGCTTCCCAAGTGGTGACCGCGTTGCCGGCCAGCAGGATGGACAGCGTCTTGCCCACGCGGGCCAGGTCCACGCCCAAGCTGGTGGCGGCGTCGCGCTTGAGCACCAGGTTCAAGGCCGGATCGCCTTCGCTGAGGTTGGATTCGATGTCGCGCACGCCTTTGATCTTGCCCAGCCGGCGCATCAAGTCTTCGGACACCGCCGTCAGTTCGCGCAGGTCGCTGCCGCGCAAGCCCACTTTGACCGGCTTGCCCTGCTGCTGCTCGTTGGCCACCGATTTAATGGTGACGCCGGCCACGGGCAGCACCCGCGCGCGCGCGTCGGCGATCACCTGGCCCAGCGTGCGCTGACGGCTGTTCTTGTCGCCGATGTCGACCGTCACCGAACCGTCGTTCTTGCCGGCGCCGAAGTTGCCTTCTCCCACATTCATCGAGATCGACTTGATTTCGGGAATGCCCTTCACCGCAGCAGCCAGTTCATGGCCCTTGGTGGCGGTGTACTCCAAGGCCGAGCCGGGCGCGGTCTGGTAGCTGATGGTGAACTTGCCGCTGTCTCGCTCCGGGATGAACTCGCCGCCGATGCCGGGCACCAGCGCAAAGCTGGCCACGGTGAGCAGCAAGGCGGTGCCCAGCACGGTTTTACGATGGCCCAGCGCCCAGCGGATCACGCCGACGTAGCGCTCGGCCAGCCGGTCCAGCGAGCTTTCGAAGGCGTCCAGCATCCGCCCCAGCGGGCCGCGGTGCTTATCGCCGTGGCGATGCGGATCGTGCCAGATGGACGACAGCATCGGGTCCAGCGTGAAACTGACCAACATGGAGATCAGCACCGCCACCGCCACGGTCAGGCCAAACTGGTGGAAAAACTTGCCGATGATGCCGCCCATGAACCCCACCGGCAGGAACACCGCCACCACGGTCAACGTGGTGGCCAGCACCGCCAGACCGATTTCATTGGTCCCGTCCAATGCCGCCTGGTAGTGGCTCTTGCCCAGGCCGGCGTGACGCACGATGTTTTCCCGCACCACGATGGCGTCATCGATCAAGAGGCCGATGGACAGCGACAAGGCCAGCAGGGTCAACATGTTCAAGGTAAAGCCGAACATCTGAATGGCGAACAAGGTGCCTATCAGCGATACCGGCAGGGTCAGGCCGGTGATCACGGTGCTGCGCCAGCTGCCCAGGAACAGGAAGACGATCAGCACGGTCAGGCCCGCGCCTTCCAGCAGCGTGGACTCCACGTTATGCAGCGATTTTTTCACATCCTCGGCGGTATCGTAGGTGTAGCGCACCTTGACCCCGGCCGGCATCTGGCTTTTCAGCTCGGCCACCCTGGCCTTGACGCCTTCGGCCACTTCCACCACGTTGGCGCCGCGCGCGGCGCGCAGGTCCAGCGATACGCCGGGCCGGCCGTCTATCAGCGAGACGCTGGACTGCTCGGCCTCGGTGTCGGCCACGGTGGCGATGTCCTCAAGCCGGATGGGCGCGCCATTGCGGTAGCCCACCGCCAATTGCGAGAAGTCCTCGGCCGATTTCAACTTGCCGGCAACGCGGATCGCCCACTCCTTACTGACTGCCGACACCGAGCCGGCGGGGAAGTCCTGGTTGGCGGCGCGCAGCGCGTCGGCCACGTCCTGCAAGGACAGGCCGGAGGCTTCCAGACGCACCGGGTCCACATCCACTCGAATCTCGCGGCGCACCCCGCCAATCAGCTTGACGTCGCCAACGCCGGCCACCATCTGCAGCCGCTTTTTCAGCACCTTGTCCACCCAGGTGGTCAGCTCTCGCGGGCGGGTCTGATCCGAAGTCAGCACCAGGGTCAGCATAGGGTTGTCGTTGGGGTCCACCTGGGACACGGTGGGCGCGGAGATTTCGCGGCGGAACTGGCCCTGGATGGCGCCTATCTTATCCCGCACGTTCTGCACCGCCGCCACCGGGTCCACCGATAGCTCAAACTCCACCACCACGGTGGAATTGCCTTCCATGGAATAGGAACGGATTTCCTTGATGCCGTTGATGGTGTTGACCGCTTCTTCCACCGGTTTGGAGATTTCGCTTTCCACCACTTCCGGGGAAGCGCCCGGATAGTCGGTGGACACCAGGGCGATGGGGAAGCGGATGTCCGGCATTTCCTCCACCGCCAGGCGCTGCCAGGAAAACAAGCCCAGCACCACCAGCGTCATCATCAACACGGCGGCGAAATAGGGATTGCGGACGCTTACTCGGGTCAGCCACATGCTGCGCCCTCCGCTTAGAGTTTGCCGCCGGGCAGGGAAACCGGATCGCCGGCTTTCACCCCCACCAGGTCCACGGCGATCACGTGCTCGCCCGGCTTGACGCCGGACACCGCGGCCAGCCGGTCCGCCTCGGAGCGCAGCAACAATTCCACCTGCCGCCGTTCCAGCCGGCCCTGGCGCGCCACCAGCACCCAGGGCTGGCCGTCCGGATCGTGGATGGCCGGCAGCGGCAGCACGATCTGGTCGCTAAGCTGGCGCAACACAATGCCGCCCTTGGCGAACTGTCCGGCCTTCAGCTTGTGTTCCGGGTTTTTCACGCGGATGTACAGGGTGAAGCTGCGGGTGCCCGCCACCGCCACCGGGTTGATGCGCACCACTTCGCCGCGTTGAGGTTCGGCCAGGCCGTCCACGGTGAAACCGGCTTGCATGCCGGGCTGGATCTGCGAGATCAGCCTCGCCGGCACGGTGGCGGCGATTTCCAGCACCGACAAGTCAGCGATGGCGAACAGCACCGCGTTCTTGCCGGCCACTTCGCCCGGATTGATTTTGCGCTCGTACACCACGCCGTCTATCGGCGCGCGGATCTGGGTGTCCGCCAGCAGGCGGCGCGCCCGCGCCAGCTGAGTGGCCTGGGCCTTGGCTTCGCCCTCCTTCACCCGGTAGTCGCTATCGAATTCGTCATAGGCGATCTGCGAGATAAACCCCTTATGCAACAGTTCGCGCTGTTTTTCCAATTTGACCTTGGCCAGGCGCAGCCGCGCCTCGGTATTGGCCACTTGGGCGTTCTGCTCCGCCACCGATTGCGACAGGACTTCGGCGTCCAGCACCGCCAGCACTTGGCCGCGCTTGACCGCCTCGCCCTCGCGCACGCGCACTTCCTTGACCCGGGCCTCCACCTCCGCGGCCACGGTGCCGCTGGTCAAGGCGTTGAGCGATCCGGTGAAGGCGATCGTCGCCGCCAGCACGCGCGGCTTGGCCGCTATCACATCGGCAGGGGACAAGGTCCGCGCCACCGGCGCGGAAGCCGCGGTTTTGCCGGCTACGCCGTCCTTGGGCGGGTCCGCCGGTTTGGCGCCGCAAGCCGTCAGCACCAACGATAAGAGCGGGACTATGACAAATCGTGTGTTCATCTGTGTTGTTCTTTTCTATGGTTGAGCCGCCCGCGACGCGGAGCTCGGACACGCGTGACCGGCCGCCGCGTCAGGCTCGGCGGCCGCGCATCCCGGACGATGAAACGACGCAAGACTCCCCCTTGCGCCGGCGCGGCCGGACCAGGGCCGCTTGGCATCATCCCACAGGCGTCACCGCGGGATATGCCATTGTGTGGTTGTATTGTCTTGTTGTTGTGAAGCGTGGTCGGACCAGCCGCAGTCAAGCATTTGGGCGGCCTGACTGCGGCCGCCCGTTATCATGCCACAACACTATCCATTAAACATATGTCAT
>NZ_JBRBAF010000029.1:0-12382 GCF_052805975.1 Chromobacterium sp. W521 | reverse complement strand
TTCCCCTTTGCCTTCCCCCCTGGTTTCCCCCCCGGCGGGCCCGCCAATGCTGTCGTGGCAAACGACAAGGGCACAGACGCTGCGCCGTGCCCCCTTGCCGTCAGCCTGTCGTCTGGCTTACTCGATGATGAACAACGGCTCGCCGAATTCCACCGGCTGGCCGTCTTCAACCAGAATGGCCTTGACCACGCCGGAACGGTCGGCTTCGATCTCGTTCATCAGCTTCATCGCTTCGATGATGCACAGGGTATCGCCGGCGTTGACGTTCTGCCCCACCTCGATGAAGCTTTTGGCGCCCGGGCTGGGCGAGCGATAGAACGTACCCACCATAGGCGATTTCATTGCGTTCTTGTCGTTGCTGGCCGGCGCGGCGGCCTCGGCAACCGGAGCGGCAACGGCTGCGCTTTGCGCGTTGGGCACTTGCAGTGCGGTCATCGGCTGAGCGTAAGCCATCTGCGGCGCGGCGGATACGCGGGTGATGCGGACTTTTTCTTCCCCCTCGGTCACTTCGAGTTCGGCGATGCCGGATTCCTCGACGAGATCGATCAGCTTCTTGAGTTTACGGAGATCCATTGATAATCCTTCGAGTGGGATATTCGGTAGAGTGAGTCAGGCTTGCGCGGCAAGGTGCCGGATGGCGTGCGCAAGCGCCAGTTCATAGCCGTGGGCGCCGAGTCCGCAGATCACGCCGACCGCGAGGTCGGAGAAATACGAATGTTGGCGGAACGGTTCGCGGGCATGAACGTTGGAAAGGTGGACTTCGATAAACGGCACTCGCACCGCCGCCAGCGCATCGCGCAAGGCGACGCTGGTATGGGTGAAAGCGGCCGGATTGACCAGAATGAAGGCAGTACCGTCATGCAGGCACTGCTGCACGCGATCAATCAACACATGTTCCGCATTGCTCTGCAATGCCGACAATTCAAACCCTGCGGCGCTAGCCTGCTGTTCCAGCCGCTGGTTGATATCGTCAAGCGTTTCCCGGCCGTAGTGCTGCGGCTCCCGCTGTCCCAGCAGATTGAGGTTGGGGCCATGCAACACGAGGATTTTTCCGGTCAAAGCCTGCTCCTGTTTATCATCTTGGGCGCGAGTTTGCCGCAATTCGCTGCAAGATGTCTAGCTTTTGCATCATTTAAAACAGTTGTTTGGACGCCAGGCACGGCCATTCTTCGAGTCAAAGCACTAGTATCCACGGGCGTTTTTCCACGTGGCAAGTTTTTACCGCCTTGCCGAAAATCGATGTTGATTCAGCGCAAATCCCGCCACCTCGCTCACTAAGCTGATGCCGGAGGGCGGCGGCACGGGTATAATTTGCCGATTCTGAATCTTTTACGTCTTATGCAGCTTTCCGACTTCGACTACCACCTGCCCGAGCGCTTGATCGCCCAGCACCCCCCGGCGGAGCGCGGCGCCAGCCGCTTGCTGCGCGTGGCCGGCCATGAGCGCGCCAATCTGCGCTTCACCGATTTCATTGATCAGGTCAGCCCCGGCGACGTGATGGTGTTCAACGACACCCGCGTGATCAAGGCGCGGCTGTTCGGCGAAAAAGCCAGCGGCGGCAAGATCGAGGCGCTGATTGAACGCGTGCTGGACGCGCACACCGCGCTGGCCCACATCCGCTCCTCCAAATCGCCCAAGCCCGGCACCAGGCTGATTTTCGCCGATCGCTGGGAGGCGGAAATGGTAGAGCGCCACGGCGAACTGTTCAAGCTGCGCTTCCTGGCCGAGGACAATCTGTTCGACATCCTGGAAACCTCCGGCAAGCTGCCGCTGCCGCCTTATATAGAACGCGGCGCCGGTCACGAGGATGACGAGCGCTACCAAACCGTCTACGCCCGCGAACGCGGCGCGGTGGCGGCGCCCACCGCCGGCCTGCATTTCACCGAAGACATGCTGGAGCAGCTGCGTGCCAAAGGCGTGCAGCTGGCCTACGTCACCCTGCACGTCGGCGCCGGCACCTTCCAACCGGTGCGGGTGGACAATATCGCCGAACATAAGATGCACAGCGAGATCTACGAAGTGCCGGAAACCACTCGCGCGCTGATAGCGGAAGCCCACGCCGCGGGCCGCAAAGTGTTGTCGGTGGGCACCACCAGCATGCGCGCGTTGGAATCCGCGGCCCGCGGCGGCGAACTGACCGCAGGCCGCGGCGAAACCGACATCTTCATCACTCCGGGCTATCGCTTCCGGGTGGTGGACCGCCTGCTGACCAATTTCCACCTGCCCAAGTCCACGCTGCTGATGTTGGTCTCGGCCTTCGCCGGCTACGAGGAGATCCGCGCCGCCTACCAGCACGCGGTGGAGCAGGAATACCGTTTCTTCAGCTATGGCGACGCCATGCTGCTGGAACGAAAAGACTGATGCGCGGCTTGATCAGCCGCCTTTAGAGGATCAGATCATGTCCGGACTCACCCCCGACGCGCCCTCGCCGCAGGACATCCAGCTGCACGCGGTATCGCGCGTGCTGGAAATCAGCTTCGACGACGGCGCCCGCTTCGAACTGCCTTGCGAATACCTGCGCGTCTACTCGCCATCGGCGGAAGTGCGCGGCCACGGCGCCGGCCAGGAAGTGTTGCAAACCGGCAAGCGCCATGTCGCCGTCACCGCGCTGGAGCCGGTGGGCCATTACGCGCTGAAGATCACCTTCGACGACGGCCACGACAGCGGGCTGTACAGCTGGAGCTATCTATACGAGCTGGGCGCCAAGCGCGACCAGTACTGGCAGGATTATCTCAATCGCCTCGCCGCCGCTGGCGCGAGCAGGGAGTGACCATGGACAAGACGACCCACTTCGGCTTCAAGACCGTAGCCGAAAGCGAAAAAGCCGCCAAGGTGGCCGATGTGTTCCACTCGGTGGCCAAGAAATACGATGTGATGAACGACCTGATGTCGGGCGGGCTGCACCGGGTGTGGAAACACTTCACCCTGACCACTTCTGGCGTCAAGGCCGGCGACAAGGTGCTGGACATCGCCGGCGGCACCGGCGACCTGTCCCGAGGCTGGGCCAAGCGCGTGGGCAAGAGCGGCGAAGTGTGGCTGACCGACATTAACAGCTCCATGCTGACCGTGGGACGCGACCGGCTGCTGGACGAAGGTCTGATACTGCCGGTCTCGCTGGCCGACGCGGAGAAACTGCCCTTCCCCGAGAATTACTTCGACGCGGTGTCGGTAGCTTTCGGCCTGCGCAATATGACGCATAAGGATGCGGCGCTGAAGGAAATGTGCCGGGTGCTGAAGCCGGGCGGCAAACTGATGGTGCTGGAGTTCTCCAAAGTGTGGAAACCGCTGTCGCCGTTCTACGACTTCTACTCCTTCAAGGCTCTGCCGGTCATGGGCAAGCTGGTGGCGAACGATCCCGACAGCTATCAGTACCTGGCGGAATCCATCCGCATGCATCCGGATCAGGAGACGCTGAAGCAGATGATGCTGGACGCCGGCTTCGGCAAGGTGGACTACCACAATATGAGCGGCGGCGTGGTAGCCCTGCACAAGGGCTACAAGTTCTAAGAACCTGTTCATAGTCTGCTGCGCGTCGGCGATACGGCGTTGAAAACAGCTTCGAAATGCTCATGTACCGTGTGTACACCCTGCTTTTTCAGCCGTTTTCGCCTTGTATCGCTCTAGCTCGCGAGATCGTAAACAGAATCTTCCGGTTTATCATCGGCGGCGCTCCGGCAATGCGGCCTTGAGACTAGACCCCTTCACCTTTCAATCACGGCGGAGACAACGCATGGGCATCCAGATTGCGGCATTCAACCACTTGTTGAACCAGCACCCGGCGGTGCGAGCGGAACTGGCCGCGCACGCCGGCCGACGCGTCGCCGTGGCGCTGCCGCCCTTTCATGTGGCCGGCGTGATCACCGACGACGGCTGGCTGGCCGCCTGCGAGGGCGAGCCGGAAGCCACGGTGCGGCTCAAGCACGCCGTCGCGCTGGCGGCGGTGGCCGGACGGGACCCGGCGCTGAACGACATCCAGCTGGAAGGCGACGCCGAACTGGCCGCCGCCCTTGGCCGCCTATTGGGCCGCTTGCAGTGGAACGCCGCCGAGGACCTGTCCCGGCTGGTGGGCGACGCCGCCGCCCAACGCGCGGAAACCCTGGCCCGCGGCCTGCTCGGCTTCAAGGGCCAGGTGGCCTGGCGTTTGGCCGCCAACTGGGTGGAGCATCTGCGCGAGGAAGCGCCGGTCCTGGCCGGCCGCCGGCAAGTGCAAGGCTTCGTCGCCGCGGTGGACACCTTGCGCGACGACGCCGGCCGCCTGGAAAAACGCCTGGCGCGGCTGCAGGCCGCGCTGCAACAAGAACAGACAAAGGCCTGACGGCACATGCGGATTTCGCGCTTCATCAAAATTGTTGGCACTTGCTATCGCTTTGGCCTGGACGACTTTCTGGAAGGTCATTCCAAACTCGGCTTCATCCACAAGCTGTTCGCCCTACTGCCGCGGCGCCGCGACGCCAGCGCGCCGCTGCCGCAGCGGGTGAGGCTGGCGCTGGAAAGCCTGGGGCCCATCTTCGTCAAATTCGGCCAAGTGCTGTCCACCCGCCGTGATTTGCTGCCCCCGGACTACGCCGACGAACTGGCGCGGCTGCAAGACCAGGTGCCGCCTTACGACGGCTTGCAAGCGCGCGAGATGATAGAACGCAGCCTGGGCCGCAAAGTGGACGAACTCTACGTCGACTTCGACAACACCCCGGTGGCCAGCGCCTCGGTGGCCCAGGTGCACAAGGCCTGGTTGCGCCAGCCCGACGGCGGCCGCGGCCGCGAAGTGGCTGTCAAGGTGCTGCGCCCCGGCATCCAGCCAGTGATAGAGCAAGACCTGGCGCTGATGGCCACGCTGGCCGGCTGGGTGGAGAAGCTGTTCACCGACGGCAAGCGCTTGAAGCCGCGCGAAGTGGTGGCCGAGTTCGACAAATACCTGCACGACGAACTGGACATGATGCACGAGGCCGCCAACGCCTCGCAGCTGCGCCGCAACTTCAAGAACTCGGACATGCTGATCGTGCCCGAGGTGTTCTACGACTACACCAGCCGCGACGTGCTGACGCTGGAATGGATGCACGGCATCCCGGTGGGCCAGGTGGACCGGCTGCGCGAAGCCGGCGTGGACCTGTCCAAGCTCAGCCGCTTCGGCGTGGAAATCTTTTTCACCCAGGTGTTCCGCCACGGCTTTTTCCACGCGGACATGCACCCGGGCAATATCTTCGTCGCCGCCGACGGCCGCTACATCGCGCTGGACTTCGGCATCGTCGGCACCTTGACCGACACCGACAAGCACTACCTGGCGGTCAACTTCCTCGCCTTCTTCAACCGCGACTACCACCGCGTCGCCACCGCTCACATCGAATCCGGCTGGGTGCCGAAAGACACCCGCGCCGAAGAACTGGAAGCGGCGGTGCGCACCGTGTGCGAACCCATCTTCGAAAAACCGCTGTCGGAAATCTCCTTCGGCATGGTGCTGCTGCGTCTGTTCGAAACCAGCCGCCGCTTCAATGTGGAGATCCAGCCCCAACTGGTGCTGCTGCAAAAAACCCTGCTCAATATCGAAGGCCTGGGCCGCCAGTTGGACCCCAATCTGGACCTGTGGGACACCGCCAAGCCCTTCCTGACCAAGTGGATGAACGAGCAGATAGGCTGGCGCGGCCTGCTGCGCACGCTGAAGCACGAAGCGCCTCAATGGGCCACCACTCTGCCCACGCTGCCGCGCAAGCTGAATGACGCGCTGTCCTCCGCCAACAGCGAGCTGCTGATCAGCGGCTATATCCAACTGATGCGGGAACAAAAGCGCCAGAACTGGCTGCTGGCGCTGATCGCCGTCCTGCTGGGGGCGCTGCTGCTGAAGAACTGGCTGTAAAAGCCTGTTCACAGCTCGCGCAGCGCCGTCCCCTCCACTGGCTTGCGCAGCCAGCCCTCCAGCAGCTTGTAGCTGTCCAGATCGAAAGACGGCGCGCCCTCCAGCGGGCCGCCCTCGCCCTGACGCGACCCCAGATAGCACCAGCGGTCGAACACATGCTCGGCTCGCTCGCCGGTCACTTCGTCGGTTTCCACCACCGCGATGGCGCCGGCGAACGGCCAGGCCTTCACTTTCAGCTTGGCCAAGGCGCCCAGCAACCGGATATCGTGCACCTCCGCCGGCTCGCGGCCGACACAGGCGCCGCGGCAACGGCCCAGCTTCAAGGCCGCGCACGGCGCGCCTTTGCGGCTGGTCACCGCTTCCACTCCCAACACCGACTGGCACAGCGCATTGCCCAGCGCGATTTCCGCCAGGATCTTGCGCGCCTCGCGCGCATGGCGGAACAAGCCGTACAAATCCGCGGTGCGGCTGAAATCCAGTTCGCGCGCGTACACCACCTTAGGACGAATGAAGCCGTCCTCCGTCACCAGTTGGATGGAACACAGCTCAGGGCTGAGCTTGCCGCGATGGTTATGCCTCGGCGCCAAAGCGTGTATGCGCTGCAACTCCAGCAAATGCCCGCCGAAATCGCCCAAGGTCTCCTGCCATTCCACCCTGCCTATCGGCTCGCCGATATGCACCTCGCGGCTCTTGCCTCCACCTTTGACCGCAACGAAATGCGCCAACACCCGGTTGCGCAGATTGCCGCCGCGGCCCACGTACAAAGGCTTGTCGTCCTCGTCGTACAGCGTGTACACCCCCGGCACGTCCGGCAGCAGTTCCAATTGATCCTGCAAGGCCGCCGGCAAGCCGGCAAGCTCCGGCGGCGCAGCCAGCACCGCCGCCATCGCCGCGCCCATCGCCTCCGCGCCCAGTTCAAGATGGGCGATGTCCAGAAAACGGCGCACCGCTTCCGCGTCCGCCAGCGCCCGGTGGCGTTCCGGCAGGCGAATGTCGTGGCGCTCTATCAGGCTGTCCAGGCTATGCTTGAAAAACTGCGGGTACAGGCGGCGCGACAGCTTCACCGTGCACAGCGACTGGCTCTGGAAGCGCAGCCCGACGCGGCGAAACTCGTTTTTCAAAAAGCTGTAATCGAAACGCGCGTTATGCGCCAGAAACAGACGGCCGGACAACATCGACAGCAAACGCTCGGCCAAGTCGGAGAACTTCGGCGCCTCCGCCACCATGGCGTTGGAAATGCCGGTCATGTTCTCGATAAAGGGAGGGATGGGCTGGCCGGGGTTGATCAGAGAGCTGAAGCGCTCCACCCGGTCTCCATCGATCAGGATGACGCCCACCTCGGTAATGCGGTCGCGGCTGATGTGGCCGCCGGTGGTTTCCAAGTCGACAATGGCGCAAGGCTGGGCAAACAGAGGGTTCAATGTCTCGCTTTCAAGTACGGCGCGCGGCGGCTTGATTGCACTATAGCCACCGCCCTGGCCCCGCAAGGTTGCAAATCAAGAGCGGCATTTTACTCCAAGAGCCGGGGCGCAATCCGCTTTCCGCCGCCGCTATTTCGCCTTCGCCACCGGAATATCTTCCCAGCGCGTGGTATAGGCCGGCGACAACATGTCCTGCTTCATCTTCCAACGCTGTTCCAAGCCTTCCGCCAACAACTTGACCGTGCCACGGCCCATACGCTGGTTGATCGCGTCCAGCGCCGCCATCAAGCGTTTCCCTTTCTCAGGATCCGGCTCGCTGGCGAACAGGTCCGGCTGCGCCCGCTCCGCGTCCACCAATTGCCAGGCCATCACCCCGCACTTCTGGTAGCTGGCTCCGGGCCGCCACAAGCGTTCAAGCGCTCGGCTGGCCGCGGCCACCAACACCCGGCTGTCGGCGCTGGCCGGCAGCAAGGGCACTACCTCGCTGTCCCGCTGCACCGTGCCCTGCTGGTACACGCCGCGCTGCAGGCTCACTTGCAGGAAGGAGGCCAGAGAGCCTTGTCGCCGCAAACGCTCCGCCACTTGCGCCGCGTGCATCGCCACCGCCTCGCGCGCCTCCTCCAGCCGCGTCACCTTGTGGCCGAAGGAGCGCGTGGACATCAAGGACTGCCTCGGCGGCAGCGCCTCCTCCAGGCTCAGGCAGGACAGGCCGTCCAGTTCGTCGGCAATGCGCGCCACGGTGACGCCGAAACGGCGGATCAGCCAATCCCGGTCCGCAGCCGCCAACGCCGCGGCGTGGTTTATGCGCTCCAGCCGCAGCTTGACCGAAAGCTTGCGTCCCACGCCCCAGATATCCTCCACCGGCACGGCGGCCAGCAAGCTCCGCAGCTCCTCCGCGGCCAGCGCTTGCAGATTCATCACCCCGTCGCAGGCCGGGTTTTGCTTGGCCAGGTGGTTGGCCAGCTTGGCCAAGGTCTTGCTGGGGCCGATGCCGACGCACACAGGCAGGCCCAGGCCGCGCAGCATGGCATAGCGCATCTCTTGCGCCAGCCGTTCCGGCTCCGGCTCGCCGCCGATGTCCAGAAAGCATTCATCTATCGAATACACCTCCTGCGCGCGCGCGAAGCCGGCCAGCAGCCGCATCGCGCGGCCGGACAAATCGCCGTACAAGGCGTAGTTGGAGGAAAACACCGCCACGCCCAACTGCTCCAGTCGCGCCTTGTGCAGGAAGTAAGGCGCGCCCATGGGCACGCCCAAAGCCTTGGCCTCGGCCGAGCGCGACACGATGCAGCCGTCGTTGTTGGACAACACGACAATGGGCAAGCCGGCCAGACCAGGGTTGAACACCCGCTCGCAGGAAGCGTAAAAGGAATTGCAGTCGACTTGGGCGTAACAGGATGGCATGGCTGGGCGGAATGGCGCGAATCCGGCGCGGTGGAAACGCTTATAGTGTAGCCTTCGCCGCCCGGCGTAAGCGAGCGCGCAAAAAAACGGCGCGCCAGGAAGGCGCGCCGTCTCCGCTCTCTTCAAGCCTCAGAACTTGTTTACGATCTGCTGCGCGTCGTGATACGTCCCACGGCGAATACCGCTTCGAAACGCTCATGCAGCACGCCTACATTCCGCTTTCTCAGCCGTTTTCGCCTTGTCTCGCCTTAGCTCGCGAGATCGTAAACACGTTCTCAGAGACCCAGGCTGTCCAGCAAGGGCGAGGAGAACAGACGGTACGGATCGTAAGCCGCCAGCGCCGCCTTGGCCGCATCCCAGTTGGCCGCCGCCGGCTGCCCGGCGCGGAAGGCATTGGGGATGGTCGTCTGCAGCATGGCGGAATCCGCCCACGCCGCCTGGTCGGTATAGCCCCAGCCCTTGGACCACTCCGGACGCACCGCCGCGTAAGAACCGTTGAAATTGGCCTCTATCCACTGCTCTATCTCGCGATAGAACTGGTTGGCGTACGGCGTGCCCGGCAGCGTCAGAATGTCCAGCCACACGGCGACATTCCATTCAGGATGATCCGGGCGCGGGCGAATGGCGGACAGCGCCGGCGCCACGCCGCCGCTCAGCGCCGCCTCGCTCGGATCGTCCAGCCCGGTCACGCGGATTTCCACCGGCCCGTTCATCGGGTAGCGGCCCAACTGCTGATAAGCCTGCACCCGCGCCTGATAGAAGGTGACGAATTCATTGAGCACGCGCTGCACGTTCTCGCGACGGGTCAATACCGCGTAACCGTTGGCGGTGACGCGCAAGGTGGTGGGCTTGACGTAGAGCAGCAGGTTTTTGGACCAGCCCCACAAGTCCCAGCTGGCCGTGGCCACCAAGCCGGCGCTGGCCGCGGCGAACTGCGCCTTGCCGAAGGCCGGCGTCAGCTTGCCGTCTCCCAGCGACAGAATCTTGTTGGCCAGATCGGTCACTTCGTCGGGCAGGTTGTCGGAGAAGGGGTAGTTGAACGGCTTGTCGGTCTGGCGGGAGAACAGCGGCTTGTTCGGCGTCACCGTCCACACCTTGAGCCAGGGATTGCTGGTGAACGGGAACCAGATCGCCTCCACCCGGCCCGCGCTGTCCAGGTAGCTGGCGAAGGTGCGTCCGCCGCTGCCCGCCGCGGCGAACATTTCGCCATAGGGGATGTTGAACCAGCTTTGACAACGCAAACGCTGGTTGGGCGCCGCCTGCAAAGTGGCCTCCACAATCAGCGAGCGGCCGACATGCGCCAGCAGCGGCGCGATTTGCGGATCATTGCGGACAAACTTGCGCAGCGCGTAAGCGCCGCTGGCCTTGTCGTACACCACGGCGGTGAGGCTGAGCACCAGATTGCTGATTGAGCCGTAACTGGCGCCGGCCAGACGGCGTTCGCCCTTGGCCGGAATCGCGGTGCCGTGACCGTTGATGGCCAGCACGCCGCCCAGGGTCAGGTCCCCCGGCGCAGGCGCGGCGGTCACACCCAGGCCGGCCTTTTCCAGGCCGGTAAGCAACGCTTCCATGGTGATGCCGGCCTGGGCCGTGACCTTGGCCACCGGCCCCGAGGCGTCGATGGACATCGCGGTCAAATATCGCGTGGTGTCCAACAACACCACCGCCGGGCAGCTCACGCCGGCGGCCAGCGTCAACGGCGACCAGTTATGCATCATGCCGCGCGCCCGCAGCTTATAGCCGTTGTCCTTGGCCCAGTTGGCCACCTTTACCACCTCGTCCGCGGAGCGCGGCGCGCAGGTCCAGACATCGTCCACCTTGATGTCGCCGGCCCAGTTTTTGAAGCTTTGCTTGTATAAGGGAATTTCCGCAGGGAAATTATTGGGCTGGCTGCAAGTCAGCCTCGCCGCCATGATCCGCTCGGCCGGCAACCACCCCGCCAAGGCCCCCGCGGAAGCCAGTTTCAATCCTCCGGTCAAAAAGTCCCGACGGCTGGCGGCCAAAGGTTTTTCCGCATCATTCGAACTCATTCCAAAACTCCTCGCAATTGCAAAAGTAAAAATAAAAACAATACGGATTAAACATGAATTATTTAAACCGTATTCAGCAGGAATATTTGAAAATTTATAATGCGGATCGCTGATTTAGCTATCCCATTATCTTAATAGAATGACGCTATCATGCAACGCAACCATTAAAAACCTGACTTATTTACCAGTTAAATTGCTTCACTAATTTAATTCACTCCAGTGTAGATTTACGCGACACACACAAGGCCGTACAGAAGCATATTTCGGCATAATACTTTCTAAATAAGATTGGAATAACTCAAATGAAAACCTTCCCGCTTACACGCCGGCAGCTGGAAATTTATTTTCATCAATCGTTATTCTCCGCGCCCGAACTATTCAATATCGGCGGTTTCATCAAAATTCAGGGCGCACTCGATATCGAAACCCTGCAAGCCGCGCTCGCCGCCCTGATGGAGCACACGCCAGCGTTACGCATCGCCATTGACGATGCCGACGGCCAGCCGCGCCAGGTGCTGTGCCCGCGTCATCCCCGCCCATTGACGGTAATCGACACTCGCGGCGAGCCGGAGCCGGAACGCGCTGCCCGGGAATGGACCGAGCGCGACTTCGCCCAAGCCTTCGCGTTCGACGGCCAAACCCCGTTGGCCGCCTACACCTTGCTGCGTCACGGGGAAGAGGATTTCATCCTGTACGGCCGCTTCCACCACATCGCCTTCGACGGCTGGGCCATCGCCCAGCTCTACGGCGAGAAGTGCCGTTACTACAATCACCTGCGCCAGGGCTTGCTGCCGGCGCCGACGCCGATGATGACGCCGGCCGAATTGGTGGAGGAGGAAGACGGCTACTACGAATCGCGCCATTACGCGAAGGACCGGGAATACTGGCAAAACAAACTCGCCGGCTACCAAACCCGGCTGTTCGCCGACGCCAGCGGACAACTGAGCTGCGGGCAGCGCAGCTTCCAACTGTCGGCGGAAACCTACAGGCGCATCGGCGAACTGGCCGCCGCGCACCAGGCCACCGTCTTCCACTTTTTCATCGGCCTGATCTACACCCATGCGCTGCGCGAGTTCGGCGCCGACGATCTGCTGTTGGCCCTGCCCATCCTCAACCGCCGCAATGCCTTGGCCAAGAACACCCCGGGACTGTTCGCCAGCCTGTGCCCGCTGCGCTTGAAGCTCCAACCGCACTGGAGCTTCGCGGAACTGCTCAGCCTGATCCAGCGCGAACTAAGAGCCGATTTCCGCCATCACCGCTATCCGATAGGCGAAACCGAAGGCCTCGGCCGGGACAGGCTGCCCTACGAAATCAGCCTGTCGTACGAGAAGCACGATTACGACGCCATGTTCGACGGCACCGTCAGCAATATGACCGCGATGCGCGCCTTGTCGCAGCACTATCCGCTGAAGGTCTTCGTGCGCGAGGCGGACTCGCGCCAGCCGGTGAAAGTGGACCTCGACTACAACCTGGCCAGCTTCGCCGAACTGGATGCCGCCGCCTTCATCGACGGCGTGGAGCCCTTGCTGCACAGCCTGCTGCGCGATCCGGAGCAAACGCTGGCCAAGGCCCCGCGCCTCGCCGAGCCGCCCGCGCCCGTCGCCCCGCCGCATCCCGATCTGTGCAGCTGGTTCGAGCACGCCGCCCGGGCCTTCCCCGAGCGCGTCGCCGTTCAGGGC
>NZ_JBRBAF010000028.1:0-12642 GCF_052805975.1 Chromobacterium sp. W521 | reverse complement strand
CGTTAACCCGATTCAAATCGACTGCGCAATTGGCGAGTCCTTAAGCAAACCCTGCGCGGTAGCGCCGGGTTTGCTTAAGCACCCGAAAACGCCCGGCCGCCCGCTTACGCATGGCGGCCCGGCGCCGAGATTCAGTTGGCGATCAAACGCACCGCGTGCAACTGACGCTCGGTGTCGTAACGCACGGTGATTTTATTGGCAGGCACGCCGGCATCGGTCAGGAACTGCTTGACGGCGATAGCGCGGGTTTGCGCGGCGGCGCGAGCGTTGCCGATGTCGCCGCGGTAGCAATGGCCGCGCACCAGAATGGATTTGGCGGTCTTGAGCTTGGGCAGCAGCAGTTGCAATTGAGCCTCGCCCACCGGGGACAGTTTCGGGCTCATTTTTTCAAACGGGATCAGGTTGGGGTCTATGGCCATATTGGCGGCCACGGCCTTGTCCAGCGCGGCCTTTTCTTCCGCCGCCTTGATCACGGCGGGGTCTTTCGAGGCTTGTTGAGCGTTAGGATTGGTCTTGCAGCCCACCAGCGACAAGGCGAGCGCGGCGACCATCAGCAAACGTTTCATAGCATTACTTCCCGGATTGACTTTAAACATGGCGAAGAGCAGCCGGGAAACCGCTGCGCCGGGCTGGCGCGCGGCAGTTTCCCGGATGCCTAAAACCCGCCCGAACGACGGGCGGGTCAGCTTTCCAGCACCGCTAGGAAATTAGGCGATCGCTTTGTTAGCGGTCAGGTCCCAACCGGAGCTGACGTTACCGCCGCCAGCGCCGTCAGCGCGTTTCTGCTGGGTGTAGGTCCACTTGATCTTGCCGTAAGTGAAGCTCACTTTTTCGCTGGGGAAGCCGTTGTCGTTAGCGGAACCATGCGGCTCAACCTTGGCGATCAGGACTTGCTCCATCTTGATCTCCATGTACTTCACCTTGTCGCCACCGGCACGGCACAGTTCGATGGTGATTTCCTTGATGTGCTGGCCCTTGCAGCAGGCTTCGTAGATCTTCGGGCTGGCTTTGTCCAGGAAGTGGGTGATTTCGTAAGCGGCGTGGTTCACGCGCTCGGCGGTGGCGCCGCCGGCGGAGCTGGCGGTAGCCTGGGCCGGCTGTTCCAGTTTGTGAGCAAAGGATTGGATCTCGATCCAGTCTTTGTGCTTGTCGTCGCTGCTTTCGCCAGGAATACCGTCAATTTTCAGGAATGCATCAAAAGCCATTTACTTCTCCTTAAACAAAGGTCAAAAATTGGAGGCTAAGCCCCCCATTCCAAAAGACGCCCGCGCCCGCCGCCGCGCCTAAACCCGGCGGACGCGCGCGGACTCTCCAGCCTTAACCCGCCGGTTGCGGCAGTTCCGCCACCAAACGCAGGGAAATAGTCAGTTCATCCAGCTGGAAATGCGGCCGCAGGAAGGCGGCGGCGCGATAGACGCCGGGTTTGCCCGGCACTTCCACCACGTCGACGCGCGCTTCGCGCAGCGGATATTTGGCTTTGGCTTCCTGGCTGGCGGAGTCGTCCAGCAGCACATATTGCGCCAGCCAAGTATTCAGGAAGTCCTGCACGTTCTGGCGCGAGGCGAAGCTGCCGATCTTGTCGCGCATGATGGATTTCATGTAATGCGCGATGCGCGATACCGCGAAGATGTAGGGCAGTTGGGTGGACAGGCGCGCGTTGGCGTTGGCCGAGTCCGTGTTGTAAGTCTTGGCCTTCTGCACCGATTGGCCGCCAAAGAAGGCCGCGTAGTCGGTGTTCTTGCAGTGCACCAGCGAGATGAAGCCCAAGTCGGACAGCAGTTTTTCGGTGCGGTCGGTGATCGCCACTTCGGTGGGGCACTTGAGCGCCACTTCGCCGTCGTCGGTCTTGAAGGTGTGGGCCGGCAGGCCTTCCACCAGGCCGCCGCCCTCCACGCCGCGGATGGCCGCCAGCCAGCCGTATTGGGCGAAGGCGGAGGTCAGACGCGCGGCATAGGCGTAAGAGGCGTTGGTCCACAGGTATTTTTCGTGGGTGCTGCCGTCCACGTTTTCTTCAAAGTCGAATTCCTCCACCGGCACGTTGTCGCGGCCGTAAGGCAGGCGCCCCAGCACGTGCGGCAACACCAGGCCGACGTAACGGGAGTCTTCCGACTCGCGGAAGGATTTCCACTTGGCGTATTCGACGGTGTCGAAGATCTTGGCCAGATCGCGCGGCTTGCCCACATCGGTGAAGCTTTCCAGGCCAAACAGGCCGGAAGAGGCCGCGGTGATCAGCGGCGCGTGCGCGGAGGCGGCTACATGGGACAGTTCGTCCAGCAGGTAGAAGTCTTCCGGGTGGCGGGTAAATTCGTAATCGCCCACCAGGCCGGCGTAAGGCGCGCCGCCGAAGGTGCCGTATTCTTCTTCGTAGATTTTCTTGAACAGCGCGCTCTGGTCGAATTCCGGCGCCGCCTTGAAGTCCTTGACCAGGTCTTTCTTGGAGGCGTTGAGCACCTTGATCTTGAGCATGGTGCTGGTTTCGGACTCCATCACCAGATACTTCAGACCACGCCAGGAAGCTTCCAGCTTCTGGAAGTCGTTGTGGTGCATGATCTCGTTCAGCTGGGAGGAGATCAGCGCGTCGATCTCGGCGATGCGCGCGTCAATGCTGGCGGACAGGTCTCGCGATACGCTGACGCTGCCTTCCAGCACCTGGTCGACCAGTTCGCCGATCAGGTCGCGGGTGTGGCCCTTTTCGTTGTCGTTGGTGGCGACGCGGCTTTGCTCGATGATGGAGTCGAGCAGGCTGCCGGCCGCCGCCGGTGCTGCGGCCGCGACGGCCTCAAGTTGTTGTTCTGCGCTCATCTATCACTCTCCCGCTTTGTCCGGATGCGCGGCCTGGCTGATTGCCTTCAGCTTTTCGGTATCGCGCACCACTTCGTCCAACAATTCTTCCAGCTTGTCGTTACCCGCCATCTTGTTGCGCAGGTCGGCCAGGCGCTTGCGCGCGTCCAGCAGTTTTTTCAGCGGCTCGACCTGATCCACCACGTTCTGCGGCTCAAAATCGGCCAGTTCTTCGAAGTTCAGCTCCATCGCCAGCTGGCTGCCGTCGTCTTTCAGCTTGTTGTCCACCTTGATGGCCAGGCGCGGCGCCATGCCCTTGAGCACTTCGTCGAAGTTGTCGCGGTCGATCTGAACGAACTTGCGTTCCTTCATCTTGGGCAACGGCTCCTTGCTGTGGCCGGAGTAGTCGCCCAGCACGCCCAGCACGAAGGGCAGTTCCTTGGTTTCGATGGCGTCGCCGATTTCAACGTCGTAAGTGATCTGCACGCGCGGCGGGCGTACCCGCGACAGTTTTTTCTGTGTGCTTTCTTTGGCCATGATGGTTCTCTCTCAAGTTCACAAAGCTCTGATTGGAGCGGCCTCTGCGGATATCGCCGGCCGTTCCGGTGTTACGTCACTACTCAGGCCACGCTGCGCGACAGGCTGGACGCCACTTCGCGCAACTGCGCCACCGAAATGGACGGATCGTTCAGCCTCCGCCCCAGGATGTAAGCCGCTTCTGCGTAGGCCTGATGGCTGCGCCACGGCGCCTGCGGCTCAGCCACGTCGACGATGAAGCGGGCATCCAGCTGCCCTCCCCAGCACTGCGAGACAATCTGCTCGTTCAAGTCGCCCGGCAGCAGGGCCAGGAAGCGCCCTTCCGGCCGGTGAATCAGCAGACATTGCTCCGCTTGGCCGGCCTGGCCGGCGGTAGCCGCCTGGTACAGCGACAACCAAGTGGCCGCGGCCAACATGTCTTCGCCATCGCTGTCCGGCAGCGGCAGCAGATAGGTCTGCGCCGTCAGGCTGCCCTGGAACTTGCGCAACAGCTGGTGGTGGAAGGTGAAGGCCAGAAGCACCGTTTCCAGATCCGGCAGGCCCCGGCTGCTCAACAGCCGGCTCAGATGAGAAGCCGGCGTCACGCTCAGATGCCGCTCCAGCAGTTGCTGCGCCAAGTCCAGATCCGCCACGGAGGAGATGCCGAACAAGGACTGCTCCTCCAGAAACTGGCGGCAAGCCAGCATTTCCACCGCGTTGTCGATGGCGCTGCTCAGTTGCTCCTTCAAGCCGGAGAAGAACAGCTCATTGGCCAGCATCAACACCGACAGCGGCGGCAAAGGCCCGTCGCAAGGCATCAGCGAGGCCGCCACCAAAGGATAATTACGGCCGCTTTCATCGCGGCTGGGCTGCATCACGCCCAGCGACAGCCACATTTGGTCGCGGCTACGCAGCACAAAGCTGGTGCCCGGCATCGCGCGGTAGCGCTCCACCGCGTCCGGACCGGCCTCCAGCCCGCCCAGGCTTTGCGCCAGCAGCTGGTCCAGCTGAGTGGCCGCCGGGTGGGTGGCATTGACGCGGACGAAGTCGCCGCGGCGCGGCAACTTGCCAAAAATGCAGAATTGCGGAGGCGTTTCCTGCGCCCGCTTGAAATTGAACGCCATGACTGTGTCTCCCTTATAGCGTCACGCGCTCAGGCAAGGTCAGCTTGTAAAGCTTGTTCAGTTGCAGCGGATTCACGCCGCCAACCATGCGGAAATTGAATTTCACCGTTTGCGCCTCGCCGTCGGGCTTGCGCAGGTTCCAAGTGAGCTGAGCGGAGTCCGGGCTGTCCTGGCTGACCTTGGCGCTGGACAGCAAGCGCATTAGGCCCATGCGTCCCGGCTGGTTGCCCACCACGCTGCTGGCGCCGCTGTAGGACACCACCTGGATGCGGGCGCCGGCGTTCTGGCCGTTGCCGGGCCAGGTGAACGGCTGCCAGGCCTGCGGGCCGTTGCGGTAGCGCAGTTCCTGGCCGTCCACCTCGAACACGATTTCGGACAGGCCCGGCGTCGGCGTCGGCTGCAGTTCAAAACGGGTGTTTTCGCCGTCTTGCAGTTGAGCGTTGGCCAGAGCGGACAGGCTGCTGACGCTGGACAGGAAGGCCGGGTTGAACTTGACGCCCATATTGCCCCAGGCGCGCGGCACCAATTGGTCGCCCTTCTTCTGCACCAGGCCGTTCAGGTATTTGTTGATGAATTTGTCCAGCGTGCCGTCGTTGGCCTTGACGAAGCGGCTGATCTCCGCCACCGAGGCGCTGTTGCTGGAATCCGCGAACGGGTATTTGCCGGCCAGTTGCTTCCACTGGGGCAGCACTTCGTTGGCCCAGGCCTGGTTGATGTCGTTGGCCACCGGCCCCAGCAGAGCGTTGTAGGACTGGGTCAGCGGGCGCACCAGCATCGGGCGCACCATCTCGCCGGTTTCCGGCGTGACTTGGCTCAGCAGGGTGTTGTCTACGAAGGAGGCGGTATCGCCCAGCTCCGAGCCGGAGCCGCCCAGGGTCGCCTGCAAGGCGGCGCGGGCTTGCGGGCCGGGTTCGTCGGTGCTGGAGATCGCCGCCAGCTTGGCTTTCAGCTTGGCCAACTGTTCCAGGTAAGCGTTGATCGGCGGGTTGTCGCCCTTGACCAGTTGCGCCACGCCGGCGAACTGACGGCCCACTTCGCCGTACAGTTTGGTCTTGTCCGCTTGGGCCGGCGAGCTGCCGCCCTTGAGGAATTCCGCGGTTTTTTCCAGCATCGACTGCTTGGCGTTTTCCAGCGAGCGGTTCAGCTCCGACGGGTTGTCCCAGGCGGTTTCCATCGCCGCGCGCGCCAGCACCAGCTTGATGGGCGAGCTTTGCTTATCGGACAAGCGCGCCATCGCGGAGGCGGACTGGGCCGGATTGGTGAAGTCGCGGGTGGTGACGCCGATCAGGAATTTCTTCCAGGCGGCGGCGTATTGGGCGCGGTACAGGGCCTCCAGCGCGGCGCGGTTTTTCTCCACGTCGCCGTCCCGGCCCAGATTGTCCTGAGTAGACGAGGCCAGCACCCAATCGTCGCTACGGATTTCACCCTTGCTGGCTTCGTCGATAGCGCCCTTAACATAGGTGTTCCAGGCTTCGCGAGTGTAGGCGCCCTCTACCATCTGGCTGCCGGCCATCACGTCCAGATCCCGGTTGTCCAGAATCCGCGCCACGGTCAACGGGGCGAAACGGGTGTTGGCGCGGGCCTTGATTTCGTTGAACACCCGTTCTTGGGCGGACAGGCGCTTGAAGGAGCCTCGCAGCACATCGCGGGCCTCGCCCACCACCTTGGCGTTGTTCTCGATCAGCGGCAGGTCCGCTTCCTTGATCTGGCTAACGTAGAAAGCCACCAGCTTCTCGGCCACCGCCATCACTTCTTCCACCGAATACTGGCCGCGCTGGCTTTCCAGATAGGGCCGCCAGTAGCGCGGCAGCTGGTCTATCAGATGCGCTTCGTCCATGCGCTTCTGCTCATGCAGCATCAGATAGGTTTTCAAAGCGTTGTAGCTGGCGTCCAGTTGCTGCGGATTACGCTGCGGAGCGGATGCGGGCTCGCCTTGCGCCGAGGAGGCTTCCAGCTTGGCGGTGGTGGCGCGCTGCGGCCAATCCAGCGCGCTCAGGTTGATATTGGGCAAACCGCCGCGCGGCGCGTGCTTTTTAGGCTTGGGTTTGAACGGCGCGGGCGCGGCCGGCTTGGGCGGCTCGCTCACAACCGGCGCGGGCGCGGGAGCCGGCGCCGGAGACTCCGGCTTCAGCGCCACCAGGGTGGTTTCCAGATTGCGCTGCACCGGGCGCAGCATCACCTCCTTCAAGCCGGTGAAATACTCGCGACGCAGTTGCGGCTCCAACTCCTTGCCCTGATACAGGCCCAGGCCCACTTGCCACGGCGCGCCGTTCTTGCGGTAAGCCTGCAATTCCTCCAGCCGCTTCTGCAAGATCTGCAGCGAGCGCAGTTTGTCGTACAACTGCCCGCTGGCGGCCAGCTTTTGCGCCTGCGCGCGCTCGGCCTTCACCTCGTCCAGCAAATGCTGGTTGCCGATGAAGGACCAGGTCCAGAAGCTGGCCAGCGCGGCCAGCGACAACACCCCGGCGGCCATGCCGAACAAACGCCAGCGGCTGCCGCTGGGCTTGGTCTGGCGCGAAATCAGGTGTTGATCCTGAAACAGCACGTCGCGGAACAGATTGCGCAGGAAGTAGCTGTAAGACGCCGGCGCCTGCTTCATCTCCTGGCCGCCCTGGCTCAGGTCGAATTGGCCTTGCACGCGATTGGCTGCCACGATGCGCGGCACGCCCTCTTGCAAGGCGCTGGTGAAATAGAAACCACGCAGCAGGGGACGCGCGTGATAGGGGTCTTCTTCGTGCAGCAGCTTGACGAATTTAACCACCGCCTCTTTCAAGCCGTGGAATTCAATGGGAAAGGCGAAGTGCGCCGGCTTGACCTGGTCGCCGCGGTACTGGATCAGCTTTTCCTCGCCGGCCTGCACCAGGCCGCGGTAGAGCAGTTCAAACTGCTGGCCGGTCACGGTGGCCACGTCGAAACCCGTGCCCTGATCCGCGCTCAGCGTCGCGCCCCAAACCCTGGCGCGGTCTTCATCGCTGGCGTCCTGGAAAAACTGGGCGAAGCCGCCCAAGAGGTCCAGCTTGGTGAACACCAGATAGATGGGCACCAAGAGGCCGAAGGTGTTGCACACCTCGTGAATGCGCTCGCGGATCTGGCGCGCGTACAGAGTGAAGCCTTCGCTATGGTGTTGCGCCAGCTCCGGCAGGCTGATGGCGATCAGGATGCCGTTGACCGGCGCTTTGGCGCGGTGCTTTTTCAGCAGCTTGAGGAATTCCAGCCACTCCACCCGGTCCTCGCTCTGAGTCGCGTAACGGCCGGCGGTGTCCAACAGCACGCCTTCGGTGGAGAAGAACCAGTCGCAGTTGCGGGTGCCGCCCACACCCTGAATACCGCTCTTGTCGCTGAACGGAAAGGTCAGGCCGGACTGCAGAATCGCCGAGCTCTTGCCCGCAGCCGGGTGCCCGATGATCATGTACCAAGGCAGCTCGTACAGCGCGGCGCTGCCGCTGGCGCTGCCCAGCTTGGATTTCTTCAGGGTGTCTATCGCGCCCAACAGCCGCTGGCGCAGCAGGGTGACCTCGGCGCGCTTGTCGGAGCTGGCGTTGATCACCGCCTCGTCAGCCTGCTTGCGCAGCATGCGCTCCACCAGACCGCCGGCACGGCGCGCCAAAACCTGGCCCACCAGCAGGGTCAGCACCCATAACAACATGACGCCGATAATCCAGCCCAAACGGGCTTCCAGCGACTCCAGGCCCAACCACGGTCCCAGGAACCAGATCAGAGCGATCAGGATCAGGAACCCGATCGCCGAAGCCACCTTGGCGTGACGCAGCCAACCTTTCATAAACACCCACCACCTTCTTGAAAACCGTTATTTTTTGAGCAAGGACTTCAGCGAGCCTGAGCGCTCGATATGTCCGAAATCCTTGAAACTCCAGTTGCCACCCCAAGTCAGGCCGGCCGCCGTCGCCTCTTCTCCCAGCGCGTTGTAAGCCTGCATCGCCCAGGGATCACGTTCCGATATCACTACCTTGCCTTCGCGGATGGGCGCCAGGTCCACCGCCAAGCCGTATTGATGCTTGCTCTGCCCACCCTTGGCCTTGGTTACCAGCGTGGCCTGCCCGGCCAGAGAATCCTGACGCTCCGGACTGCGATAGCCCTCCAGCAGCACCATGGGGAAGCCCCTGGCCTTCATTCTTTCCATGACCCGCAGCACCACTTGCACGAACTCGGGATTCAGCTTGCTCCAGTCTCGATCCGCATGTCCCAGGCTGGGCCGCTCCGCAATGACATTGACAAAAGCTTCCGGCGGAAGCGGCGGCGGCGGCACTAGTTTTTCTTCAAGCAGCGTCTGCTTGATTCTCATGCCCTGCGCATACTCGGAAACCTCAAACTCCGGGCTGCGATGAAAACGGTTCAACTTCAGCGTGATGGCCACCGCCAGGGCCACCAAGAGCAGCGACACCACCGGCAGCCACACCCGCCAATAGCGCGCGGCTACGCTGGGGGCACGGCGCGACGCACGCAAAAAAGCGGCGCTTACCGCCGGCTTTTCATTGCGTTTTTCAGGTCTTCCGGCCGCAAGCGCGCCCAAGGCCTCCGCCCCGGTCAACACCGGCTTTGGAGAGCGATTTCCTTCCAAGATGCGGGGCTGTCCCAGGAAGAATTTCCAGCCCAGCCAAGACAGGAGCAAAACGATGCCAAGCACCAGAATCGGCAATATATAGTTCAAATGCATTTTGACGCGAGACAATAAATGACATTACAATTTAAATCAATAGCTTGAGCTACCCGATTTCGAATTTTAATAACTGCGTGCAAATCAATGTGCAATGGGACATGCATTCCAATTAAACCAAAAATTTGGGATACTTTCGATAGCAGATAGTCACAAATCCAATCGTTAGGAACCGCCGTCATGATGAAAAAACGCCCCTACTGGGAACAGGCACGCACCCTATTTTACGCCATTGTCATTACCTCTCTGACCGCTTGTTCCAGCACGAAGACCATCGACATCAAAGCTGAGGGCAGCCCCTCGCTAAACCGCGACGCCAAAGGCAAACCACTGTCCGTAGTGGTGCACGTCTACCAGCTGAAAAACCAGCAGGCTTTCAACCGTCTGACCATGGAGGCGCTGTCCAGCGGCAAGCCTGAATCAGAACTGCTGGGCGACAGCCTGATCAGCAGCAAAGAACTGACCTTTTTGCCAGGTGGCAAAGTGACACTGGAAGACGTCACCATTGAAAAAGACGCTCAATTCATCGGCGTCGTCGGTTTTTTCCGCCGGCCGGATGCCCACTTCTGGCGTTTGTTGTATGACGCAGACGCCGTCCGCAGTAAAGATCTGAGCTTCCGCGCCGCAGATTGCCACTTGGAAGCCATCAAGCCCAAGGCATTGACCATGCCCGGCCAGCCTTCGCCCGCCAAGGCGGACTGCGCCGCCAGCCGGAACTGACGCCTGAAAACGGCGCCAAGCCAACGCTGAAAATTAACAAACCCTTTTGCATGACAAGGGCTGCGCTCTTGCTGCAAAATGTCGCGCATTTTAGCGATCGTGTACACAGTTTGAACAGGGTGTTATTACCGGGTACGGACCGCCTTGGTCATGACATGGCTCAAAGCCCGTTCGGCCCTTCGCCCACCGCGGCCTGGCCCGACTGACAAGCCAATGAATTTTCAGGCGCAATTGAGATTTCAGTAGATTTCCAGACAAGGTGTATCAGTAATGCAACAAGCCAAACGAGTGCTCTGGGGCGAAGGCATGTTTCTGCGCCCGCAGCACTTTCAACAGCAAACCCTCTTGCTGGAGCAGCATGTCGCCTCGCGGCAGCAACTGAGCCAGCGCCACGCTTGGGGCCTGCAGCATATTGCCTTGGACGAACAGGCGCTCAAGGGCGGCGCGGTCCGCATCGACGCGCTGTCCATCCTGTTCCGCGACGGCACGCTGTACCAAGCGCCGGCCAGTGCGCCGCTGCCGCTGTCCCGCGACCTGAACACCTTGCCGCAAGCCGGCATCAAGACCACGCTTTACGCCTGTCTCGCCCATATGCAGCCTTACGGCGGCAATACCCGCAACGGCGAAGTCATGTCCCGCCCCACCCGCTTTCAAAGCGCCAGCGCGGAAGTGGCCGACCTGTACACCCAGGCACTGGACGCCGACCTGTCCACGCTGGAGTTGGACGTGCGGCTGATGATCGAGGAAGAGAACCGCGACGGCTACGACGCCATTCCGCTGTGCCGCCTGGAGAAAGACGCCACCGGCCAATGGAGCCTGGGCGGCGGCTTCATTCCCCCGCTGGTCACGGTGGAAGGCTCGCGCGAGGTCAGTCACATGCTGCGCCGCCTGCTGGACATCTTGCTGGTCAAGAACCAGGCGCTGTCCGGCGGACAGCGTGAACGCGCCAAGAACGTGATGGGGTACAGCTCCAGCGACATCAGCTCTTTCTGGCTGCTGCACACCGTCAACCGCAATTTCGCCAAGCTGCGCCACCTGTCGCTGTCCAGCCCCCTGCACCCGGAAGAGCTGTACCTGGCGCTGGCCGAATTCTGCGGCGAGCTGCAAACCTTCTCCACCCATTACACCCTGTCCGACATCCCGGCCTACCGCCACGACGACCTGCACGCCGTGCTGGCGGCGCTGGACACGCAGATCCGCGAGCTGCTGGAAACCGTGATCTCCTCGCGCTACGCCATCATCCCGCTGCATTCGCCCAAGCCGTCCTTCTACATCGGCCGCTTGGAAAGCGACCGCCTGCTGGAGAACGTCGATTACTACCTGTCAGTGCAGAGCGAGTTGCCAGCCAGCCAGATCATCGACAGCGTCCCGCTGAAGATGAAAATCGGCGCGCCGGACGACGTGGAAAAAATCCTCAACTCCGCGATGCGCGGCGTGGCGCTCAGCCATGCGGCGCAAACCCCGTCCGCCATCCCGGTGCGGGTGGGCAACCACTATTTCGCGTTGGAGCCGCACGGCGAGATCTTCAGCCGCATGCTGCAATCGCGCAGCATCTGCATCTATATGCCGCAGACCCTCTCCAACCTGACGCTTGAACTGATCGCCGTATTCCGCTGAGGCCGCCATGAACCAAACCGCCGCAACTCTCCAAGAACGCCCGCTGACCGTAGCCTCCGCCTCGGCCCCCACCCTGCGCGAAATGCTGGAAGACGGCATCTACCTGCTATTCCTGCTCCGGGACGGCAACGCCCCCAGCAGCGCGGTGGAGTTCAACCGCCGCGTCGACCAGTTTCTGAACCAATACGAGCGCAACGCCCGCAACTTCGGCAAGGATCAGAACGCCATCAACCACTCCAAGTACGCGTTTTGCGCCTTGATGGACGAGATCATCCTGTCTTCCGAGTTCGACATCCGTGACGAATGGGAGCGCATGCCGCTGCAGCTGCGGCTGTTTGGCGAGCATCTTGCCGGCGAGGGCTTCTTCAACCGCCTGGAACAGCTGCGCTTGGACCCGGCCGCTCATATCGAACCGCTGGAAGTGTTCTACACCTGCCTGCTGCTGGGCTTCCAAGGCAAATACCTGCTGGAAGGCCAGGAAAAACTGGGCTACCTGACCCACAAGCTGGGCCAGGAAATCCAGCAAGTGCGCGGCGGCAAGGCCGAGTTCGCGCCCAACTGGCAGCTGCCGCAGCGCTTCCAGGCCTTTGTTCGCCATGAACTGCCGCTGTGGCTGTACTTCGCCCTGCTGGCCGTGGTGGGCGCCGGCATCTTCGTCGCCTACCGCTGGCTGCTGTCCAACCAGCTCCAATCCATTTTCGGCCTGTAAGCCATGCACAGCAGCCGCCACGCCCAGATCTTGCCGTCGGTGCTGGACCGGCTGCTGGACGACCAGCCGGACAACAGCCACGGCGCGGAAACCATGTTGTACGAACTGCCGCAGGTCAAGCGCTCGCTGGCGCGGGATCTGGAAGCACTGCTGAACACCCGGCTCGCGCCCTTGCAAGAACTGTTCGACATGTATCCGCAAGCGCACGACAGCATGCTGAGCTTCGGCATCCCGGATCTGTCCGGCATCAGCCTGCTCAATCCCCACGACCGGGAACTGCTGCGCGAACAACTGCGCCGCGCCATCGAAATGCACGAACCGCGCCTGTCCCGCGTGCGGGTGAACCTCGACGCGCCGCGCGAGATGGAGCGCCACCTGCGCTTCCGCGTCGACGCGGTGCTGAAAGTACATCCGCACCGGCCGCCGGTCACCTTCGACGCCACCCTGCAACTCTCCTCCAACGTATACAAGGTACAAGGCTAACCCAGCCTGACAGCGCC
>NZ_JBRBAF010000027.1:0-14870 GCF_052805975.1 Chromobacterium sp. W521 | reverse complement strand
TGCGACAAAAACCTCAACAACAACGGGCCATGCCGGGCAAACCCTTGATGCGGCAACGAATATCCATAAAGGGTATTTGCCAACCCCCGCCCCATGCCCCGACTATCCATGAAAAACGGGCCGGCGAAATGCCGGCCCGTACCGTTTCAGAGGCCTTAAACCGCTTATTCCTTCCTCACATCCAGCAGTTCTTGCAGCTGATTCAGCGTGGAATCGTCCTTGACCACGTGCTGCAGCCACTCTTCCAGGCTCATCTCGGCCCAGCGCGCCGCGCGTTCGGCCAATAAGGCCACCGGGCTATGCGGTTCGTTGCTGCGGAAGTAACGGGCGACCTCGCTCAACATCTGCACCGCTTCCTGGCGGCTGCGGATCTGGCCGTTAAAGACGACGGGCGCCGTCGAAGCAGTGGCGGAGGGGGTGGGCGCGCTATAGCTTTGGGTCACGGCTTTTCTTTCCACAACAGGTTCAACGGGAGCCGGCGTAACGCCGGCTGGCGCGGTTTGTTGACGGTAACGCAACACTAGGTCCTGGCAGGCGTAAATGCCGTTGCGGATCTCCGCCAGGCTGGGGGCCTCGCCGCCGAAGCGCAGGTCCACTTGCTCGTCCAATGCTTCGTAGCGGCCCAATGCCTGCACCAAGGCTTCCGCTTGGCTCTGGAACCAGGCATGACCGGACAGGGTGGCACTCTTTTCGAACTCGTCCCCGGAGAGCTTGCCCTCGGCGATGGCGGCGGCCTTGGCCTCTGCGTCTTTCAAGCCAAGGTTTTCCACGTCGCGCGATTGCTGCCAATCGTTCCAGCCGTAAGCGCCGAACTCCGGCCTCAGCAGCGGCACGCTGCGGATGGCCAGCCCCAGTTGCTGATTCAACCATTCCAGCTTGCCGACGCGTTCGTCCAGGTCATGCGGGTCCAGCTCCGGATAGCCGCTCTCCCAGTATTGACGCAGCCAGCCATCCAGCGCGGCCAGGCCCAGAGCCAAACCAGGGATTCCGTTGGCCTGGACTTGGGCTTCCGCGTACCAGACCAGCAATTGCAGGTCTTTGCTGTTTTGACTCAGCGCGTCTTCACACAGACGGATGACTTTGGGCCACTCCGCCGTTTTGAGGGTTTGTTCCCAGTCCCCTTGTGACAGACCTGGGTCGTCGCTGCGGCGAGCCTCGCGAATCTGGTCGAATAGAGTGGAGTAGGCCAGATCCTCGCCCGCCGGCGATGAACCGGGTATGGGAGCCAGGAGTTGCTCCACGGTTTGTTCGATGTTTTCCATGCTTGTATGGCTTCTATATATTAAGAACCTGTTTACGATCCGCTGCGCGTCGTGAGACGCCGCACGGTGAGTACACCTTCGAAATGCTCATGTACCACGAGTACATCCCGCTTTCTCAGCCGTTTTCGCCTTGTCTCGCCTTAGCTCGCGAGATCGTAAACAGGCTCTAAGAGGTATTGCGATCAGCCCTTGCCGACTTCCGGCATGGTGGAGATCAGCGAGGCGCCGCAACTGACTTTATGTCCCTCCAACGCCACCGGCTTGCCGCCGACTACCCAACTGGGGTCGCCTTCCACGATGGTGCAGTTGACGTGCCCTTGCTGCGGGCAAGTGACCGCGTCGCCCAGGCAGGCGACCTGCTTGCCGAACAAGGTGGTGCTGGATGCGGCGCTGACGACTTTGCCGCCATGATCGGTGGGGTCGCCCAATCGGATCACGCGTTTCATGCGGTGGCCTCCTCGCGCGGCGGTCTGGCCATGGCCAGCGCCACATGATCGTTGCTGAATTGAGTAATGAGGGCCGGCGCGGCAAGACGCGCGCTATGACTGACCGCGCCGGCGGCCAACATGGCGTCGGCGGCGACGCCCACGTCGCCCCACTCCCGCGCCAGATTGCTGGCTTCATCGATGGGATGCAGTTCCACCGCGTGGCGGTTCAAGGCGCTGGCGATGGCGGCCAGACGCACGCCGCCAGCGTCGACGTCGCCGCTGTTGTGCACTAGCCAGCCCAGGCTGGCCGCCTTATCGTTTTCCGGCTTGGCGTCTTCCGGGCTGAACGGGTAATCCAGCAGCGCGGCGTTGACCAAGGCGTTGTCCAGCACCGGTTGGAGCTGCCTCGCCAGTTGCAATGCGCGCTCCTGCGGTGCCGCGGACGCGCTGGATTGGCCCAATTGGGCCAGGACCGGCATCTGGGCCAGGCCGGCTTGATGGCGAGCAGGCACCATGCCCCAGCTGCCCCCGGCACGGCTGAAGTCTTTTTCCCAGTAAGGTTGGTAAGGGTCCGCGCCCTCGGCCACGGCGACGGGACCTAATTCCGGCTCCGGCAACTGTTCTCGCAGGAACAGCAGGACGGCGACGGCCAGGCCCGGCTTGCCCAGCCAGCGCTGGCGTTCCACCGCAGCGGGATCGCTCTCGTCCCACTGCTCCCCGCCCAACGTCAGCAAAGGCGCGTCGGCCCCCAACATGATCACGCCCGGCAGCTCCGGCTGCTGTTGCAGCAACTGCCGTGCGCGGTCCGCCACAGTACCGGTGCCGGCACCCGCCAGGAAGCGAGCTTCCGGCGCCGGCCACTCGCCGTCGTCCAGCGTTTCAGCCATCGCTTCCGTCTGCCATTCCTTCACCGCGGCGATTTGTTCGATGCCGGACAGGCTGGGCACCACTTCCATCACCAGCGGCAGCCATGCCGCGCCAGGCGCGACGGCGTAAAGCTCCCGCAGCGCCTCGGTCACATGAGGACGCAAGGCTTGCAGCGCTTCATCGGCGTCGACGTCCGCCGCGTCCAGGCATGACCATAGACAGCCATCCGGCGCTTCGGCCAGCCAGCCAGGCTCGCCATTGGCCGGAACGGCGCGCGCCCATAGCCAGCGGCAGTCCACCACCGCCTGGCGTTCGCGCAATTCGGCCCGATGCCGTTCACGCGCGGCGTCGCGCGCGGACTGGCGCTCGGCCTCCGCCGCGGCCTCCTGCACCGCCTCCTCCTGCTTGGCGCGCTTTTCCTTCAGATAAGCCCACAACTTGACGCCGGCGCTGAGCAGCATAGGCGGCCCCAGGTGCAGCAGCAGGATGGCCGACGGGCTGATGCGCTGCCAGCTCTGCGGCAACACCAGCCATAGCAGCCCCCACCAGGCGACGGTGCTGACCCCGAACAGGCCCAACATTTTCCACATGGACGCGTTTCCTCAGCTCAGCCGCACTTTGACCTGCTCGCCCTTGAGCGAGACGGCGATCTTCTTCACCGGCTTGCCGCTGGCCATGCGCGCCAACAAGTCGCTGGAGATCTGCGCCAACAGGGTGCGAGTTAGGATGGCGTCGGCGTTGCGCGCGCCGCTGTCTACGTCCAGGCAGCGCGCCGCCATCTGTTCCGCCAGCTCCTCCGGGAACTCCACTTGCGCGCCGTGGTTGTCGGCGATGCGCTGGCGGATCTTGTTCAGCTTGAGGCCGACGATGGCGCGCAGCACTTCGTCGCTGATCGGCAGATAGGGCACGATGGTCAGACGGCCGAGGAAGGCCGGCTTGAATACGCTTTGCAAGGTGGGCCGCAAAATCTCCACCAGGTCTTCCGGCATCGGGTCGCGGGTTTCGCCTTCAACGGTGACGCCGTGCTCGCAGGCGCGCATCACTAGATCGGAGCCGGCGTTGGAGGTCAGCAGGATGATGGTGTTCTTGAAATCGACTTCGCGGCCTTCGCTGTCTTCCAGCAGGCCTTTGTCGAAGACCTGGAAGAACAGCTCCATCACATCCGGATGGGCTTTCTCCACCTCGTCCAGCAGCAGGACCGAATAGGGCTTGCGACGCACCGCCTCGGTCAACACCCCGCCCTCGCCGTAGCCGACATAGCCCGGCGGCGAGCCCTTGAGGCCGGAAACGCTGTGCGCTTCCTGGTATTCCGACATATTGATGGTGATCAGATTGCGCTCGCCGCCGTACAAGGCCTCGGCCAGCGCCAGCGCGGTTTCGGTCTTGCCCACGCCGGACGGTCCCACCAGCAGGAACACGCCCTTGGGCTTGCCCGGGTCTTCCAGGTTGGCCTTGGCGATCTGCACCCGCTCGGCGATCTGCTCCAAGGCGTGATCCTGGCCGATGACGCGCGCGCCCAGCAGCGAGGCCAGCTTCTGTACCTGCTCCAGCTCATTGCTGACCATGCGGCCCAGCGGGATGCCGGTCCAGCCGGAAATCACGTCGGCGATCACGCTCTCGTCCACGCACTCGAAGGCCAATGGCTGATGCTTCTGCAATTCGCGCAGCGCCTTGCGCTTGGTCTGCAGCGGGCTGAGCTTCTTGCCCTTGGCCGGCTTGGCCTCGGCCCGCTGCTGTTTGAGTTCGTCGATTTCCGCCACCAGCTTTTGCTGTTCGTCCCAGGCGGCGTGCAGTTTCTCCAGGTCCGCTTGTAGTTCGGCGCGCTGAGCTTCCAGCTCCGCGATGCGCTCGGCGTGGCCTTCTTCGCGCTGCAGCGCAGCCACTTCGCGGTCGATATTGTCTATCAGCACCGACACGTCCTCGATTGGCCCAGGCTTGCCGGCGCGCGACAGCGCCACGCGGGCGCAGGCGGTATCGAGCACGCTGATGGCCTTGTCCGGCAGCTGGCGGCCGGCAATGTAGCGGCTGGACAGATGCACGGCGGCGGCCACCGCCTCGTTGAGGATTTCCACCTTGTGGTGTTGGGCCATCGCCGGGGTCAGGCCCCGCACCATTTGCACGGCGATTTCCGGCGCCGGCTCCTCCACTTTCACGACTTGGAAGCGGCGCGCCAGCGCGGCGTCTTTTTCAAAGTACTTCTTGTACTCGGCCCAAGTGGTGGCCGCGATGGTGCGCAGTTCGCCGCGCGCCAGCGCTGGTTTCAGCAGGTTGGCCGCGTCGTTCTGGCCGGCCGCGCCGCCGGCTCCGATCAGGGTGTGAGCCTCATCGATGAACAGAATGATGGGCACCGGGCTGGCCTTGACCTCGTCGATCACCTGGCGCAGGCGGTTCTCGAACTCGCCCTTTACGCTGGCGCCGGCCTGCAACAGGCCCAGGTCCAAAGTGCGCAGGGTGACGCCAGCCAGCACCGGCGGCACTTCGCCGTGCACGATCTTGCGCGCTAGGCCTTCCACCACCGCGGTCTTGCCCACGCCCGGCTCGCCGGTAAGGATGGGGTTGTTCTGCCGGCGGCGCATCAGGATGTCTATCATCTGACGGATTTCGACATCGCGGCCCAGGATGGGATCGATCTTGCCGGCCTTGGCCTGAGCAGTCAGGTCTATCGTGTATTTGTCCAACGCCAGGCTGCCGCGCTTGCCGGCCACGGGCGGGGCCATTGTCGGTTCCACGCCGGCTTCGGCGGCCGGCGCGTTGGCCGATGCCTCGCCGCCGTGCTGGCGCAGCGCGGCGTAAGCGCCTTGCAGGCGGCCGGCGTCCTGACGCGCCAGCGCGGCGGATCCGGATTGCAGCGCGCCGCGCAGCGCCTCGTCCTGCCACAGCGCCAGCAGCAGGTCCAAGGTGGACACATCGTCCTGCCCCTGTTCCGCGCTGGCCAACAGCCAGGCTTTTTCCAACCACTTGGGCAGCCAGGCGGACAGCACCGGGTTGCGGGTATTGCCGCTGCGGAAGGCGTCTAGCGCCGCTTCCAGTTCACGCTCGATGCGCGGCAGATCCGCGCCCAGCGCGTGCAGCGCCGCGAGCGCGGCGTTGTTGTCCTGATCGAACATCGCCAACAGCGCGTGTTCGATCTCGATTTCGAAATGCGTGCGCGCCAAGGCGCGGCTGGCCGCCTGCTCAATCGCCTGGCGGGCGGTGGGGGTCAGTCTGTCGATCAGGGCTTTCAGGGATACGGACATATCGTTCCAATACACTCAAAATGAAAAGTCGATTTCGCTCGCGCCGCTCAATGCAGCAGCGCGTAGCGCATGTCTTCAGGATCTTGCTTTTGCGGGCCTAGCCAGCAATTGCCGCCCAGGCGCAAGTCCGCCGGGCCGCCCAGCTGCGCCGCCGGCACGTCGCGCTTGTCCAGCACCAGGCTGACGTCGGCCGCCAGATTATGGCCGACGGCGAATTGCAGCAGCGCCTGCAAGGCCTGCGCGCCGGGGCCGCCGGGCAGCAGGGCTTCGAACTGGGCGCGGCGCATGCTGCCCAGCCGCAGTTGCAGCTTGGTCTGACGGTCCCAGACCCGGGTGCCGGCGAACAAGGACACGCCAAGCTCGCTCTCACGGTCGCCCAGCCGGCTTTGCTCCGTCGCCGGCACCTGCATCCATTGGCCGACGAACTGCCGCAGCTCGGCGTCCACGCCGAAAAAGCCCTGGATCAGGGTCTCCAGCGCCTGCGCCGACAAGGGCTTCTGGCTGAGCAAACCCGCGTAATAGATGAACAGGTTTTCGTCCAGGCTCGCGTCCGGCCCCATCTGCTTACGTAGCTGGGACAGGCCCAGGCCGCCCAGGTCCAGCAGATTGCGGGTGAAGCCGTCGCGCTCGCCGGCTTCCACTTCCAGCCAATAGCGGTATTTGCGCCAGGCGCCGAAAAACAAGGCGGTGGCGCGGTGGCTGAAAATGTCCAGGAAGGCGTGCAGCGATCCGTCCTTGTACTGCTGGCGACGTTCCAGCAGCAGCTCGGTATAGCTGGTGGGCAAGGCGCCGCTGGGCCCGGTCAGCCCGATGAAGCTGACCGTCATCTCGTCGGTGGCGTCCAGTTGTTCCGGCTCCTTGGCCGGCTGATAACGACACAGCTCGCTGGGCGGGAAAGACAACGAGGCCAACGAACGGAAACGCAGGCTGGCCGGCAGCCGGCCGCGGCGCTCGCCGCGCTTGCGCGCGGACAAGCCCAGGATGCGTACCGCCTGGAAAAACCCGAACTGGCTGGCGTCACGCGCCAGCTCCAGCTTCAGATCACGCGGCTTGCGTTGGGCCGCGGCCCGCAGAGCCCTGTCATTGGCGCTCATGATCCACCCCCAACCGGCTGCGGCGACGCATCACCCACAGGCCAAACACCAACCCGGAGATCAAACCCAACACGCCGCCCGGCGCAAACAGCAGGATGCCATAGCCCGCCATCGGTCCCGAGCCGTTCACCAGTTCCAAACCGCCCATGATCACCATCGCCAGCGGCAACATGAGACACATCACCCAATCTATCGCCGGGCCGCGCAGCCGCAAGCCCTCCTCAGAGGACAGCGAGTAGTACAGCAATTGGCAAAAGCTGGGCGCCAGCAGCGAAGCGATCAATATTTCCATGGCATCCTCAAATCACCAAGGCCTCGCCGGCTCGGGCTGGCCATGAGGCGACCTCCTCGTCTTGTTGCACCGCATGCACCCGCAGGCGGGTGAAGCTATTGGGCGCGCAATACAGCGCGAAGAAACGCTCCAGCACCGCGGCGAACAGATAGACGCTGCCGCCGACGTAGTAATCCGGGTCCAGCGTCAGGCGGATTTCGCTGCCGCGCACAAAACCGCTGAAATCGCGGCCGGACACGCGGGCCACCGCCGGCTGGCTCTCAATTCCCACCACGCCCTGGATCTGGCGCACGTTCACCGGGGAATCGGTCAGGTTGTACAGGGCCAGCATTTCCTGCAAGGCGGCGCAACCGGAATCCACGATGGACATGTAGTTAAGCGATAAATGCGATACCAGCCGCCACTGCACCGCGCGCCCCAGCGGGCAGCGCTGGCTGGCGCTGGGCTTGCGCAACAGGCGCACGCGCTTGACCACGGAATGGCCGGGGAGCGAGAAATCCGTCCGCTGGGTGGACTGGCTGCCGCCAAACGGAATCTGCTCCGGCAGATCACGGTTACTGCACAACAGCTCCAGGCTCAGCACCTCGGTGGCCGGCCGCACCGCGTTGAACTCCAGGTCCGCCAGGTGCAGCTCCAGATCCGTGCCCTTGTCGCTCTGGCGCGGCGAAGGCTCCCGGCTGGCGTGCCAGTAGAAGCGCGGCGCTTTCTTCTCGCTGCCGTGGCGTATCGCATAGAAGGACGGCACCTCCTCGCTGCTTTCGCCGTCGCCGGATTTCTCCACCCTCACCACACGCTTGATCTGGATCGCCTCGTAAGCCTGCTGCTTGCGCGCGTCCACCAGCACCGGGTAACTGGCCTTCTGGTGGGTCACGCGGATGGGCTCGCCCGGCTGGGTGAACAGGTTGACGATAGGCGTGCAGCCCAGCTTCATGTGCTGGGCCTGTAACTGAGTCTGCAGACGATTGTGGCGCTCGCTGTCCGGGTATTCGTCAAGCAGCAGACGCAGCACCAGCTTCTCGCCGTCCAGCCGCGCCGTCGCCTTGTCCAGCTGCAGCAGATCGACGAAAAGGAATTTGTCCGGATAGCAGAAGTACTCGGTCAGCAGCCGGTAGCCCATGAAGGAGCGCTCGTCGTAGTCCAGCAAGCCCTCCTCGCGGCCGAAACCCACCGCCCGCAGGCTATCCGCCGGCAGCTTGCGCGTGCGCGCAGGGTCTTCGCTACCGTCCCCCACGCTGACGCTCAAGACATTGGACAACAGCATCTCGTACAGCAGATGCATCAGCGCCGGCTCGCCGTCCAGAAAGAAGCGCAGCGATTGCAGGCCGATGGCGTTGACCGCCAGGCCGCCATGGGTATGAAACTCCAGCGTCAGCACCGCCGCCGCGTCCGGCGCCAACTGGCGCAGATAAGGCGAGCCGCTGGTCAGCTCCAGCTTGGCCTCGGTCAGCGACAGCGGATACAGGTCCACCGGATAGGCGCTGCGGAATTTGCACACCACGCCTTGCATCGCCGGCGCGTGCACCGGCTGGCCGCGCTCCACCCGGTAGCGCTTGGCGATTTCCGGCCGTTGCGGGTCGCACTCGAACTGCACGATGGTGGCCGAGGGAATCGGCTGCAGATAATGCGGATAAAGCACGTTGAGGAAGCTGGTGGCCACCTCCGGATATTCGTCGTCCAGCTTCTTGTGGATGCGCGCGGCCAGGAAAGCGAAGGATTCGATCAGCCGCTCGGTGTGCGGGTCTTCGCACTGGTCGCCTTCCATTTGCAGGCGGCCGGCGATCTTGGGATAGCGGCGCGCGAACTCGCCGGACAGCTGGCGCAGGTGTCCGAGTTCGCGTTCGTAATACGGCAATAAGGATTCAAGCATTAAGGCTCACGTCACATCTATTGTTGTCCGGTTGCGCCGGCGGGCAAGCCGCCGACGCTCAACCGCTACTTCTTGGTTTTGAAGTACTTTTCCAGGCCGAAACTCAACGGCTCGCGCAAGAGCAGGCCGCCATCCTCGCCTGGACCGAATATCAAGGAGGGAATCGCCGGCCGGCTCAGTCCCAGGTCGTCGATGGCGATGGCCAAAAGACGATCCGCGCGGCGCGCGGCTGGCACCTCCAGCCAGGTCCAGGCGTCAGCACTGCCCTCTCGCCGCAGCCCAACCCGGCTCCAGGCGTCGGCCTTGCCGTCCCAATCCAGGATCGCATCGCCGCTGGCGTTGCTGACCGCCTGCCCCAAGATCTTGCCGCCAGCTTCGAAACGGACCTCGATGCCGGCCGCCCCACCCACGCGCGGCTGACCGACGATGGCGAGCAACTGCCGCGCCGTGGCCGGCTGGCGTATCTTCATTTCCTCATCCGTCATCAAACGGTACTTCGGCGCCTGGCTCGGCAATTGCGCCTCCACCATCACCAGGCCGTTGCTCACCCGCCAACGGCCTTCCAGATAATAGGAGCGGCCGGCGAACAAGGACCAAGACGCCTGACCGTCGGCCTGCAAGGCCAGCTCGGACTCCAGCCGGCCCTCCAAACGGTAACGCCCGGCCAATTGCGCCGCCGTCAGCGGCCGGGCCAATTTGCGATAACGCAGCGCCGGACGTACCGGCTTGAGCGGCTCCGGCGTCGGCATCGCCAAACCGCCGTCCGCCTGAAGCTCCAGCTCCGCCTGGCGGAACAGGGGCTGCACCGCGTCGGCATTAGTCAACTCGAAACCGGCCACGCGCTCGGCCCGGCTGGCGGCCTCCACCTCGAACCACTGCCACGCCTGCCCGCTGCCGGCCAGGCGCAGGCCCACCCTGCGCCATTGTCCCCATTGCTTAGGCAGCCTAGCGAGCAGATAGCCCGGTATCGGCGCCGCCTCGGCCTCCACGCGCCGGCCCTGTTCGTCCTCCAGCACCGCCTCGGTGCCGGCCACGCCCATGCGTTCGTTCGCCAGCACCGCCACCGTCATCACCGCCTCGTCGTAGCGGTCCGCAGCCATGAAACAGCCCGAGGCATGGGAGAGCTGCCGATAGATCGGCGCTTCAGCGCTGGCCGCCGCGCGCAGAGCGATGCGCTCCTTCTGCTGCGTCCAGTCGCCGCGCACCGTGCGCGCGCCGCTGCCTTTGATGAACCATTCGAACTTGCCCGAAGGCAGCAGGGCCAGGCTGCTGGGCAGCCAGTCCTCGTCGGCCAGCACATAGGTGCCGGCCGCCTTGCCCGGCGCGGCGGCCTGCGCCGGCGCGCAGAAGCAGCCCAAAAGCAAAGCGGCGCAAACCCGCCAGGCTCGCTTGTTCATTCTTGAAACCCTCTCGCCATGAAGTCGATGCGCCGGGCTCAATGCCGGCCTCCCCCAATACGCTCGCCCCGCCGTTCCTCCGCCTGGCGTTGCTGCTCGCGGCGGATCTCCTGTGCGCGCGGCGCCTGGCAGATCGGCTTCTTATTGCTGTTGCCGTCGGTAAAGAACACGGTGCGGTAGCGCAGATAGGTGCCGTGAGGTTCGCGCTTGCCCAGCGCGTAATGCATGAACCAGGCGCGGGAGTCGTGCACATGCTCGTCGTACAGCGCCATCAGCTTCTCGTCCTTGACCACCGCCGGGTACAAATCATTGCCATCCTCCCGCAGCATGACCAGTTCCGCCTGGCAATCGTCGCTGAACGGGCGGGACAAGCCGGTGAAGAAGGTGGCGAAGCCGCCAATCAGGTTGAAGGACAGCGAGGTTCGGCCCATGTAATCGTCGGCGAAGTCCTTGGCCCCCTCCCGCAACTGGGTCTGATCCATCACCGGCTCGTACTGCTTATTGAGGTTAGGTTTGAAGCTCTCAGAAACCTGGCTCGCATCCGCCTCTTTCGCTTTCGGCCTCAGCGTCACTCCGGTGGCAACGCCTTTGCGGCGCTGCGCCTTCCACTCCGACTCCTGCGCGTTCACCAGCCACTTGGGCGTGTCCTGGGAGTTTTTGTAAAACTCGGCGTTGCGATAACCCGGCCCGCCTTTCTCGTCGACGCCGCCGGCGTAACGGGCGATGCGCCAAGCGGTGATCTGCGCGGTCTGCCACTGCAGCAAGTCTTCCAGCGACGCGCCGCTGCCGGCATGTTGACGCCAGGCTTCGAAGCGCAGGATCAACTCCTCGTTGAAAATAAATAATCGGCTTGTCTCATCACTCATGAAACGCCAGGGCTCGCGTCCTTCCAGCATGGCCAATTGCTCCGCATTGGCATCCCCCAGCAAATTCTTATCCGCCTGCAAGGGTGCGCCGGCGTCAAAGGCCAGCCGGTACATATGCAACAAGGGCAGTTGCGACAACAGCATGCCCTGCCCCTCGCGCGCCTTGCCCTGGTCCTTGGGCGGATAACCACCGCCCACATCGCTGTGCATGCCGGGATAGACCCATTCACCCAACACACAGCCGGGATAACTGCGGTTGGCGATGGCCACCGAGTCCAGCGGAAAGCACAGCCGCTGCTCGTGCGCGCTGACCAGATGCGCGCAGCGCTTCAGATAGCCGGCCTCCGGCGGCAGCTTCATCGTGCCGTCGGCCCAGCCCATATGGCCTTCAGCCCCCGGCGCCAGCTCAGTCAGGCCCACCGAGGCCACGGTGTCGAACAGGCCGAGGAACTCCACCGTGACGGGGATGCCGCACAGCGTGCCGGCCTCGACGTCCATCAACTCGCGCAGCCGCCACAGAAAGGAGCGCGCCTCGGCCGCGCCGCGCGAGAAGCCATAGATGTACAACTTGATGCGCAGGATTTCCGGCTTGTAATCCGCTTCGCGCTTGGCGACAATCGGCGCCAACACTTTCTGCATCACCGCACGGCGTTGCGCCAGCGTGGTGCTGCTGCGTTTTTTGACGCCTCTATCGTCTTCCTCATAGGTGTACTGCATATCCTTGATCAGTTGGAGAGCTTGTGGCGCGTCTATCTTTTCCGCCTGTGCACTCATCGCCCGCGTGATGGCGTCTATCAGACGAGTCAGCCCCCATAAAATTCTATCCTCACCCCCTGAGGCAAAACTCAAACCACTGCTGCTCGGCTCATCCTCGCCAATTTCCTTGAATACCGTGCCAACACCCTGGATGTAATAACTGTAATAGCCCCAGTCAAACCCTTTTCCATTGCCAATCGAAGCATTGAACAAACGTCGCACATTGCTACTATTCACCGGGTCGGCACTATCGTCCGAGTCGCCGTGATTATTGGTACCGTCAAAGAACAGGCTGACATGCAGCACCTGCACACAAGGCGATGGCTGACCTTGTTCACGAGCCGCGCACCTTGCCGCATCCACCTCCTGCTGCTGGCTACTTCGCTGAGCAAGAACAGATTGAAAACGGGTAGGTAAATAGCCTTCCGCCGGGAACGAAGGAGCAATCATCGCAGGCATTTGGTTTTGCCTCCCAGGCGTCGAATCACCTCATCATCCCACCCCTGCGAACTCTTCCCTCTCAATCCGCCAAATACCCGACTCTGCTCCGCTGAATCAATCAACGGATACACCTCATCGCAAGGCAGGAACACCAGTACCAGGGAAGAAACTTTTTCATACTTGGGCACCGCCATCGTCACCTTGCGGCGAACATAATTCGCCTCATGTTCCTCATACCATTTACTACCCTCTGCCGTGATAGATCCATACTTGCCTCGGGGAGGTTGCTTAATCCCGCCCGGATTCACCCCTGGACTAGGATCCTTCACCCACTCAATCGTCGCCGTCATGCCAGGCCGCCATTGCTCCGGCAGACTGACGCAACACTCCTCGCCACCGCCACCGCCCATGCCTTGGCCATTAAAGCGGGCATGCACAATTGTCATCCCTGGCACGGTATTCACCACCCGCGCGCCAGCGCCTATAGTTTTGGACTGCGCCATACTTTGACATCCAAGCATGCTCAGGGCCAAGAGCAGCCATGCACTAACAGAGAACCATTTCATCGTTTTCACCCTCAATGCTAAATTCCGAATTGCCGTTCCATTCCAAAACCATCGCCTAACAGGAACTGGCTCTAGCCGGGAATCATCCACTGCCCGAACACGTCTGCCGACCACCCAGCCGATGGATCATCTCCGGATAGCGGTCTTCACGACCACGCAAGCCGCCCAACACTCTGCCCTGCTCCGCCGAATCAATCAGCGGATACACCTCATCGCAAGGCAGGAATACCAGAACCAGGGAAGACACTTTTTCATATCTGGGCACTGCCATAGTCACCTTGCGGCGAACATAATTCGCTTGATGCTCTTTCATCCAACGCTGCCACTCCGGCGGCGTCGTCCCATCGGGATTCCAAGGCGGCGCACGTCGCCCATCAGGATTAAGCTCCGGACTCGGATCCCCCCCACTCTATCGTCGCCGTCATGCCCGGCCGCCATTGCTCCGGCAGGCTGACACAACACTCTTCGCCACCGCCGCCGCCCATGCCCTGGCCATTGAAGCTGGCCTGCACAATCGACGTACCCGCCACGGTATTCACCACCCGCGCGCCGACGCCTATGGTCTTGGGCGATGTCGTGCAGCCGGACAGGAGCAGCAAAATCAGCCACCCGCAAGACCGCGCCCATGCCGCGGCCATGCTCACGCCGGCTCCCGCAAACGGCGCTCAATCAGGGGTTGGCGCTCCGGCTCCGACCACAGCTTGGCCCGGTCCGCCGCCCGGTGCGCCGCTGCCAGCCGCGCCATCAATTCTTCCTGCGAGCTCAGCCCGTACATCGACGGCGTCAGCAGGTGGTCTTGCCGCCAGCTTTCCGCCTGGTGCCAGACCATCAATTCGTCAATCTGCGACGGCGACAGGCTCAGGGTCTCCTCCTCCCACAGCGGCCAACTCCGCACCGCTTCGACATCCGGCACCAGACAACGGGCATTGCCGTCCCGATCCAGCCAATGCCATTGCAAAGCCGGCTCCAGCAGGAAACGCCGCTGTGCCGGTTCCAGCGCCTGGCTTACCGCGGCAAACACCCGCGGATCGTTGAAACGCAGCACGCCCTGTTGTCGGCCCTGGTCCCAGGAGGCTTGCAGACAGGCGCTCAACCGCTCGGCCAAGGCGTCGAAATCCCAATCACTCAACAGGACCAGCAAGCGCGGCTCGCCCTGCCATTTATCCAGCTGCCGCGCCCATTTTTCCAATCCAGCCGGGGAGTGCAGTGGCAAGCGCAGCAAGGCCGGCCCTTCTTCGGCCGCCTCGGCGTGTGGCGTCTCCAGCAACAGGCTGCGCGGCATATGCATGGCCGGGGCGCGGCTCTGCCAAGCGTCGCCGACATCGCCCTGATCCACGATGAAGTCCAGCCACTCCAGCCCCCCCTGCTGCGCTTGCTCAAGCAACAGCTCCAGCCACGCGGCCATGGAGGGCTTGGCCAACAAGATGGCCGGGCTCATTTAGCCGCCACCAGCGGGTTGGCCTGCTTGAAGCCTTGCGCCATGCAGGTCTTGCAGACGGTGTTGGGAAAACGCGGCAACGGCGGGTTCATGCTGGCCGGCCCGCTCCAATCGTGGCCTCCGCCCTTGAAGCTGACGGTGCCGGGCGCGTGCAGCTCTATCTTGCCGTCCTTGATCCGCACATAAGCGCCGCCGCTGGTCAGCAGAATCTCCTTCTTGCCGTTCCACAGCTGCTGACCCTTGATGGCGGTGATCTTGACGTCCTGATCGCCGGTCACCTCAATGCTGTCGCTCTGCGCCTGCATCTGCACCTTGCCCTTGGCGGCAATCAGCTTCAGCGCCACCTTGTCCTTCACCCCG
>NZ_JBRBAF010000026.1:0-15455 GCF_052805975.1 Chromobacterium sp. W521 | reverse complement strand
TCAAGGGGGGGGGGTGCTTCCGCGGGTGCGGGGGTGGTGGTGTCTGTGCCCGCCCCCGCGCCGTCAAACATCAACCTAGGCTCCAAGGCCTGCAATAGCAAGCGGGAGCGTTTGAGAACCGGTGTCTTCTTATGACTGCCTTGCGATTGCCCCGCTGATTTCCACCAACCCATCACGCTCTCCCCGATCATTTCGGCTTAAAGCACCGGTCGAACCACGCCAATGACTGCATCCCAAAAGCTGCTCAGCGGATTAGAACCTGTATCAAAGCAAAAATAAATGACAATTAAATAAATTCAAATCAGAACAACTGCGACAACGTAACAAACCTGGCCGCCCGCAAGCTGACAAAAGCTGTCAAGCACAATGAAGAAGGGCCCTCTTTAAAAAATAGTTGTTCCTCACGCGAAGTAAGCTAAGTGCAAATACGTAGCGCGCACGATATTTGATCAACATATGCAGAATGCCGCGGCTTGCCCTCGCCCTCGCCATCCCGTATCGTTCGTCCGCCGTCCGCTCCATCCAAGGATTTCTCCATGCCCGCCACTCCCCTGTACTGCGCTTGTCCTCACCGCCTGGACACCGCCCGCCTGCTGAGCCAGCGTTTCGCTTTGCCGCTGCTGGAGCAAAGACCGCAACAAGGCTATTGGCTGGAACTAGGGGAGGAACGACTGGAACTGCTGACCACCGGCAAACACGGCGCGGTGTATGCGGAATTCGTCGAAGGCGCGGCCAAACATCGCCGCGAGCAGGGAGGCGGCCGCGGCCAGCCGGTGGCCAAGGCCATCGGTCTGAAAGGCGCCAAGGAGCTGCCCTATGTGGTGGACGCCACCGCCGGCCTGGGCCGCGATAGCTTTGTGCTGGCCGGTCTGGGCTGCCGCGTCACCCTGGTGGAACGCTCGCCGGTGGCCGCCGCGCTGCTGGCCGACGCGCTGGAACGCGCCGCCGGCCACCCGGACACCGCCGACATCGCCGCTCGCATGCAACTGGTTCACGCCAGCTCCATCGCCTGGCTGGCCGCGTTGGACGAGGCCGAACGGCCGGATGTGGTCTTCGTCGACCCGATGTTCCCGGATACCGACAAGAAAAGCGCGGCCGCCAAAAAGGACATGCAAGCCTTTCAGCAGGTGATAGGCGACGACCAGGACAGCGCCGCGCTGTTGCAAGCCGCCATCGCCGCGGCCAAGAACCGCGTGGTGGTGAAACGGCCGCGGCTGGGCGCGGCCATCGAAGGCGTGAAACCGTCCGCGGTGCTGGACGGCAAGTCCACCCGTTTTGATCTTTACGTGATCAAGGCCTTGAACCCGGCTCTGGGCTGACGCCATCAGGGACCTGTTCCCGCTCGAACATCCCATAATCCCGCAACACCGCCGCTACCCTCAGCCGGTGATCGGCGAACAAGGCCTCCCGGCCCTGCCGCTGCGCCGCGCGATGCGGCTCCAGCCGCCGCCAGGCCGCCACAGCTTCTTCATCGCGCCAGAACGACAGCGACAGCATCTTGTCCGGCCGGTTCAGACTGACGAATCTCTCGATCGACAGGAAACCGTCCGCCGTCGCCAACTCCCGCCCCAGGCGCTCCGCCCAGCCCAGATACCCATCCCGGCCGCCCTCGGCCAGTTCCACCTCGAAAATCACCGCAATCATTCCGCACTCCCTTCCTCGTCGTAGATGCGCACGCGCGCATTGGGCAGCCGGCGAAAACGCGCCGCCGCCGTCAAGGTTTTCCAATCCGGCCGCACCGCCGCCAAGGCGGCCAAGCCGCCGCGGGCAATCTCCAGCGCCAGCGCCTGGCCTGGACACGCATGCCTACCCGCGCCAAACATCAAACCTTCGCCCGGCCCTGCCGGGTCAAGCGCCGCCGCGGCCAACACCACCAGCACGGAAGCGCCGGCCGGCACCGTCTGCCCGCCGTGGGACCACTCCCCCGCGGTAAAGCGACGGGTGTTGTGCAAGACCGGATCATGCAAGGCCAGCCAAGCCCAATCCGCCGCCGCGCCCGCCGCCAGCGGACGGCCATGGGCCTGATGCCAGACCGCGGCGGCGAACAGGCCGGCGCCGGCGTCCAGGCTCTGGAACAACAGGCCGATCACGTTCGCCGTCAGCGCCGCCCCCTCCTCCGTCCACTCGCGTCGCAATACCGCCAATAGGCCGCCGGACCGAGGTAAAGCCTTGGCCACCCGAGCCTGCAAGGCCGCCAAAGCCCTCTCCCCGCTCGCCAGCGCCTCGGCATTGGCGTCCGCCGCCAACGCCCGAGCCAAGGCCGTCACCTCCGCGACCAAACCCGGCGCGTCCTCCATCGGCAGCCCCAGCAAGCCCGCCAGCGTCAGCACCGGCAAACCCTGCGCCATCCGGTCCAGCAAGCCTCCATTCAATGGTTCGCGCGCCAGCCAATCCCGCGCCAGACTTTCGGCCAAGCGCCCGGCCGCCGCGCCCGCCACCATCGCCAAGGCCCGGTTCAAGGCCGCCTTCAAGACCGGATGGCGCGGCGCCTCGCTCATCCGCGCCCACAGACAGAAAGTCCGCGCCAAGCCGCCGTCGCCCAATTGCAACGGCGCGGGCTGTTCCACCGGGCGCACCCGGCATGTCGCTGAAGCCAGCGCCGCCTGTACCGCCGCGTGGCCGGCGGCCACCCACAACCCCAGGCCGGCATCAAAATACAATGGCTGTCGCTGCGCCAGATCCCGGTAATAGGGATAGGGATGGGCGTGGACCACCGCCGCCAGCGGGTCCGAGGGCCAGGCGCTCACGCCGCCGCTCCCAGATACCGCCGCCGCGTCAGCTCCACGCAGCGCGCGCGCGAGCTACCCGCTCGCTCATGCGGCGCAAACAGCGCGGCTACCTCATCCAGCAAATCCACCGCCCACGCCAGGCGCTCCCGCTCGGCCGGCGCCAACCCGGGCCGGCGTTGACGATCCGTCAACGCGTCGATCAGCGACACCAGCGCCTCCTTCTGCGCGACCTCCCCCGGCAAGCCGGCGCGGGTGCACACCCCATAGCTTCCGGCCAGGAAGTCCCGCCACACGGCCGCCAAGTCCGGCTCCGCCTCGGCAGGAGGCAGCTCCAACGCCGCCAGCCCCTCGCGCCACGCTCTCTCAAAGCCGGCGCGCAAAAGCTCCGGCTCGCCGTCCAAGGCCAGCACCTGACCCAACCAACACAGCATGCCCCGCGGATACCAGGCCGACTCCGCGCTCAAGGCCGCCGAGCCCATGCAGGACGCCGCCTCCCCGGCCAGCGTCAGCCGATACGACGGCCACGGCGCCGCGCCGGCCCGCTGCCAGCCGCGCAAAGTGTCCAGGCTCACGCCGCTGCGCGCCAACAGCTCCGGTTCCGCCAGAAAATGACGGCGCAAATAGTCCAGCAAATCCTCCACTCCCGCTCTCCTTGTTCCAACTTGACGATGGATTTATCGTAGCCGGCGGCGTCCGCCAAAGTTTCAGCCAAGGATGAACCATGCTTGCAACCCCGCACGACCGTATACCCGACATCAGCCGCCTGGCCAGCCTGCTGGCCGATCCCGGCCGCGCGCTGATGCTGCTACTGTTGCAAGACGGCCGCCTCTACCCGGCCAGCGACCTGGCCCAGGCCGCCGGCCTGTCGCCGCAAGCGGCCAGCAACCATCTGGCCAAGCTGCTGCACGGCCAGGCGGTGCGGGTGGAACAGCGCGGCCGCCACCGCTATTACGGGCTGGCCAGCCCCGCCATCGCCCATGCGCTGGAAGCCTTGTCCGCCGCCGCCGGCCACCACGCCGCGGTGCGCCCCAAGGGCAACGCCGACATCCGCCTGGCGCGCAGCTGCTACGACCACCTTGCTGGCCGGCTGGGCATCGTCGTCGCCGACTTCCTGCAACAGCAGCAACTGCTGCAACGGCGCGAGGAGCGCGAGTTCGCGGTGACGCCGGCCGGCTCGGACTGGCTGGCGGCGCGGCTGGACATTCAACTGGACGGCATCGCCCGTCCGCGCCGGCCGCTGGCGCGGGCCTGCCTGGACTGGAGCGAACGCCGCGACCACATCGCCGGCAGCCTGGGCGCGGCCCTGTGCCAGGCCTTTTTGCTGCGCGGCCTGACCGAGCGCCGCAACGACAGCCGCGCCTTGCGGATCACGCCGGCCGGTTACGCCTTCTTGAAGCAGGAATGCGGAGTGGGCAGCGAGCAGCTGCGGGGGGAGTGAGGGGGATTAAGGTGGGTATCGCCGGACGGCGATACCCACGCGGCGGAGGTCAGCGATTGCGCAGGCGGATGCGGCGGATGCGTGCTTCCAGGCTGAGCCGTTGTCCCAGCGCCAAGTAGAGCTGATGTTGGCTATCGACATGGCGGTAGACCCTGACCCGGTCGGCACCCAACAGCATCATGATTTCCAGATAGTTGAAGAAACCCATCCACTGACCGCGTCCATCGCGGTCGTCAAAATCGATGTCGCGCGCCACGCGGCTGAGCAGGCCTTTGCCAACGTATTCGCGGTTGTCCTTCATCCATTGCAGCAAATGCGCCGCGCATTCGCGGCCGTAGGCGCTGTCCGCGGGGTAATCCTTACGGGGCGTGGGCATTTGCCAGTAATGCGCATAGGTGCGGCCGGGGCAGAAACGAACAAAGGGAAGCAGGGCTTCCTGCTGCTCCAGCGAGTGCAGTTTGTAGCGGCGGCGACGGGGGAAGTTTTGAGCGTGATGCATGGTGTTTCTCCTGCTGTGACACAAGATAAACCACCTGCCGGGTAAGGCTGAGGTGAGGCAGGCGCGTGGCAGGATTGGCGTACCGGGCTAGCATTAAACCGGCGAGTGCATGGCACTCTCCTCCCACACGCCTGCCGAATGGCGCTGCCATGGCAAAGCAGCCCACGCAGCATGCTGCGTAGGCCCAGGGTTAATGCTAGCGACGGGACGCCAATCCCGTGTGCCGCATGTGGGCGGCAACGTGGGGATTGTTGCCGAGGGGGCGGGCGGGGTCAAGGTGGGGTGGTTGCTTTGATTGAGCGTGGTTTATTTGGTTAGGTGATCTGGTTTTGAATCCGCTGCGCGGATATTGATTTAGGTGCCGCTTTCCGCGCTGACCGAGCGAGGCAAGCGCAGCGTCGCGAGGGAATAAGACGGGGAGGGGGCGGGCCGCCGCCCCCTTCCAGCCCCCCTCGTCCCCCAAGACGCGAAACCCGGAGCGCGCCCCGAGGGGACACTTGGGCGCTACACGAGGTGGTCTTTTTTGAATAAGAGGGGTCGTTTAGCAAAGTGGGGCATTTCTGTGGGTAACTTGGCCCCATTGCTCTTGTCTGTGGATAAGCCTAGCTCCCTATAAAGAAAGCATGTATCCGACGCGCCCCAGGTCCCTTCAAGCCTGCCGACGGGTGGCAGGCCCGAGGTCTTAAGCGGCTGCTTGTTCGAGCAGCGCGACGTTAGCGCGCTGCGAGTTCAGCCGCGCCTCGGGCCTGACGGGAACCGGCGGGAAGCCGTAGGCCAGGCTTGCAGGGCGGCCTTTGGGGTGAAGGGGAATTTGGCCGCGCAAATTCCCCTTCCTGCCCGCCGGGCAGCCCCGGCAATCAAAAATATCATCCGCGCAGCGGATTCAACAAAACAACTCTCTCCAAGCACAAAGCTATCTAAAGACCGTAAGCCCCTCCACAAAACCAATCCCAAGCCATCGGCACATCCCCGCCTCCCCTGCTACACTAAACCCCCGCCATGACCCCGGCATTCCTGCCATGCACACCGCCCCCGCCCTCATCATCATCGACATGCAACAAGGCATGAGCCGCCCCGAAGCCGGCCCGCGCAACAACCCCCAGGCCGAAGCCCATATCGCCCAACTGCTGAACGCCTGGCGCCAGGCCGGCGCGCCGCTGGTTCACGTGCGCCACATTTCCCGCACCCCCGGCTCGCCGTTCTGGCCCGGCCAGCCCGGCGTCGAATTCCAGCCGGCGCTGACCCCGCTGGCGAGCGAACACGTCATGGAAAAGAACGTGCCGGACGCCTTCGCACACAGCGGCCTGGAACGCTGGCTGCGCGTGCGCGGCATCGAACAACTGCTCATCGTCGGCGTCAGCACCAACAACTCGGTGGAAGCCACCGCCCGCAGCGCCGGCAACCTCGGCTTCCGCACCCTGGTGGCCGCGGACGCCTGCTTCGCCTTCGACAAAGTGGACTACGCCGGCACACCCCGCAGCGCAGATGAAGTGCACGCCATGGCGCTAGCCAATCTGGACGGCGAGTACGCTCGCGTCGTTGAATGCGCCGACATTCTGCGGCAACTGCAATAAACCCTGATCAGGAGCTCAACCATGCAATTCGGTTACACCATTCTCTACGTCTCCGACGTCGCCGCCTCGCTGGCCTTCTTTGAAAACGCCTTCGGCCTGAAGCGCCGCTTCCTGCACGAATCCGGCGATTACGGCGAACTGGACACCGGCGCCACCACTCTGGCGTTTGCCGCCCACCCGCTGGGCCGGATGAATCTGCCGGAAGGCTATGTGGCGGCGGACGCCTCGCCGCTGCCGCTGGGCATGGAAATCGCGCTGGTCACCGACGACGTGGCCGCCGCGCACGCCCAGGCCTTGCGCCACGGCGGCGTTGAGCTGCAAGCGCCGTCGCTCAAGCCCTGGGGCCAGACCGTGTCCCATCTGCGTTGTCCGGATGGCTTGCTGTTGGAGTTGTGCTCGCCCATTTCCTAAAGAACCTGTTCAAGGTCTGCCGCGCTTCGGCGATACGGCGTTGAAAACGTCTTCGGAATGCTCATGCACTTCTTGTAGATTCCGCTTCCTCAGCCGTTTTCGCCTTGCCTCGCTCTTGCTCGCGAGACTTTGAGCCGGCTCTAAAACGCCAGCCCAGAACCAGCAACAGCACAGCGCCGGCCACGGCGGCCAACGCCAGTTGCGGCCACGGGCCGAAGCCGCGCAGCGGAAACAGTAGCAGGCCGGCGGGGGCCAACGGTACGGACGCCGTCAGGCCCTGGCGGACCAGCCTTGGCAACAGGCCCTGACCCAAGCGGGCGGCGAGCAGGCCGCCGGTCAGCCATACTCCCGCCAAGGCGGCCAGCGCCAGGCCGGGCAAGCCCAGCCAGCGCGGCAGCGTCAGCAGCAGCGCCGCGCTCAACGCGCTGCCCGCCAGTTCCAGCAGCATCGGCCCGCGGGTATCGCCGCCGGCGTAGCAATAGCGCGCCAACAGCGCGTTCCAGGCGCCGAACACAATGCCCGGCGCGTACAGCGCCAGCAGCAGCGGCAGGCTGCTCGCCGCCAGCCCGGCCGGCAGCAACAAGGCCACCAGCGCCGGCGCGGCGCCGATCAAACCGGCCGCCGCCGGCAGGGTCAACAGAGTGCAGGCGGCCAGGCCGCTATCCAGCAGCCGCAACCGGTCCGCGCCCAGCGCTCCGCTCATCTTGCTCAACAGCACCTGGTTCAAACTCATCAGCGCGATCAGCGGCAGATTGATCAGCTTGCGCGCCAGGTTGAGCAGGGTAATCGTCCCCTCCCCCAACAACGAAGCAGCCACCCGCTCCAGCAAGCCCAGGCCCTGGCTGGCGGCACCGCTGGCCAGCAAGGGCCACAACTGCCGCCAGGCCTGGCCGGCTTCGCCGCGGCCGGCTCGCAGCCAGGGCCGCCAACCCAGCCGCCAGTTGCCGGGCAGCAGCGCCGCCGCCATCAGCAGGCTGCCGACAAGAAAGCATTGCGCCAGCGTGGCCGCCTCCGCGGCCGGTCCGGCCCAATACAGGTATGACACCGCCGGCAGATTGAACAGCAGCGACCCCAACCCGGCCAGCAGGAAACGGCCCTGGGCTTGCAGCGGCGCCGCCAGCGCCGCCTGGAGCAACAGGCCAGGCGCCAGCCAGGCCAGCCAACGCAGCGCGGCGGCGGCCTGCGCCGCGTGAGCGGCGTCGACGCCGGGCGCCAGCGCCCGCGTCAGCCACGGCGCGGCCAGGCTAAACAACGCGGCCAGGCCCAGGCCAACGCCCAGCCAGTGGCGCAGTTGACCAGCCAGCCAGGCGCCGCGCCGCGCCGGCGTCTGCGCTTGCCACAAGGGCAGCAGCGCGGCGGACAGCAAACCGCCGGCCAGCAGAGTGCGCAAGGCTTCCGGCAGGAACATCGCCACCAGAAAGGCGTCGCTGCGCCCGCCGGCCCCCCAGGCGGCCACCAGCAGCCACTCGCGGGCGAAACCGGCCAACAGGCCGGCCAGCGTGGCCAGGGTCAATAAGGCGGCGGGACCGAACATGGGCTCAGTGTCATTAGTGGAACAGGGTGAACAGCCCTTTGCCGCCCACCTTGTAGTTGAGATCGCGCGGCCGCTCGCCCATGGGCTTGGCGCCGCTGCCGCCGACGATCTTGTACGGGGCCACTTCCTTGCCCACCACGGTATTGGCGGTGACCACGGCGCCGCGGCCGATGCGCGCGCCGTGGCCGATCAGCGCTCCGGTGGCGATCCAGGCGTAATCGTCGATGTACACCGGCGCAGACACAGACCAGAATTCCGGCGCGCTCAGGTCGTGGCTGCCGGCGATGATTTTGGCGTAGGAGGCAATGGCGACATGATCGCCGATGATCAGCCCGGCGCGGGCGTCCAGCAGGCAATGCCAGGCCACGCAGCTGTCCGCGCCTATCACCAGATTGTTGACGCCCAGCACCTCGGTGTTGCGCCACACGCTGGAGCCCTTGCCGATGCGCGCGCCACCCAGGCGCAGCCAGGCCAAGCGCAGGTGATGGGACGGCAGTTTGTTGATCAGGATGTTGTAGCACTGCTCCCAGGCGCGCAGCCAACGATCCTTGAAAGTGGGCCAGTTGAGGCCGTAACGCGGCACCAGTTGGGTGGGCACTTCGTCGCGCAGCAGCGCGTAGAAGCGGCTCGCCAACGGATGCGGGATGCGGCTTTCCATATTCACGGAAACGATGGAGACGCGCGGCTCCGCGGCGTCGCCCTCTTCGAAGGCCACATTATTGGCCAGCATCCAGTCGTAAGCGACGGCCAGTTCCGCCGCCGGAACGCCAAGGCGCGCGGCGTAGCCGTCCAGGCGCTCGCGCAGCGCGCTGCTGTGGTAAATACGGTGGCGTAGCGTCAGCGCCGGCGGCGCGGGGGGAAGGTCGGTCGGATTCATCGCGGTTTCGCTTTCAGATCGATTGGCGCGGAGCCTGCCGGCGCAGAGAGGGTCAACAGCGGGTCGCCGCGGCCGGCCAGCCGGCGCGCCGCTTGCAGATTGACGCCCATCAGCAGCCAGAACAGGCCGATCAGCACCATGGTGAAGCTGTAATAGTGGTCAAACAGACCGGTGAGCAGCGCAGCCAGCAGGCCGGACAGGGTGCCGAGCCAGATGGCGCGCTCCGGGTCCAGCGCGGACAAGGGGCCGCGCGGCCGCGCCTCGCGCCACCAAGCCACGGTGACGGCGACGAACAGCAACATGCCGGGCGCGCCCAGCTTGTAGACGAAGTTGAGCCAAAGATTGGAGATGCCCAACAGGCCGCTGTCAGGCGGCGGCGGATCCACCTTGAAGCCCAGGCCCAGCGGGTAAGCGCGCACCGCGTCGGGGAAGCGGCGGTATTCGTCCATGCGCACCTCGGTGCTGGCGTTGCTGGCGGAAAAGGTTGTGGCCAGACGCTGTTGCAAGGGCGGGTAAAACAGGACCAAGGCCAGGCCCAGCGCCGCGGCCAAGCCGATGATGCGGCCGGCATGCGGCGCGCGCCGCCAGCTCAGCCAAAGCAAGACCAGCGCCAGGCTGACGATGGCCCCGCGCGAAATACTGAACAACAGGCCAGCCGCGCCCAACAGCGCCACCGTCAGGCCCAGCAAGCGCCGCCAGCCGCGCTGCGTCAAACCGTAAAAGAAAGCCAGCGGCAGGAAAAGCGCCAACGCGCCGCCGGTGAGGTTGGGGTGCACCCAGGGCGAGGCCATGCGGGTGTAGTTGGCGGAAAAGATGTCGCGCACCGCTTCCGGGTGGGCGTAGCGCAGTTTCTCCAGCACCGGGATGAAGCTGTTGGCATCGCGGTCCTTGAGAAAGTAGCCGATGGACAGCAGCAGCATGGCCAGCGTGCCCAACAGCAACATCACGATCAGACGGTCGCGGCTGCGCTCGTCCGGCAGCAACAGCGGGGCCAGGAACAAGGCGGACAGATTGAGCAGCCAGCGCGCCCAGTTGACTGGACCGTTGCCGTCGGCCTGCACCATCAGCTGTCCCGCCAAAAACGGCAGCAGGCTGAAGGCCATCAGCCACAACAAGCGCCGCTCGACGCGGCCGCTCGGCCATTGCAGGACGCCGACGGCCAAGCGCGGCAGCGCGCCCAGCCAGGCCAGGCCCAGCAGCGCCTCGGATACGGTGACGCGCACGCCCAGTTGCACCGTGGAATAGGGCGTCAGGGTGGCGGCGAAGCCGAACAAAACCAGCCCCAGCAGCGGCGCGCGCAGCACGGCGACTCCGGCGCAGGCGGCGGCCAGCGCCAGCGCCGCGGCGGCCGGGCTGAAGGCCAGCAAGCCGCCGAACAATAGCCCGCAGACCAGGGCGAGCGCGCGGTTCAGCGGCGTCATGCCAGCAGCCGGTCCAATAGCTGATCCACGCGGCGGCGATAGGCATCCATATCGTAGCGTCGCGCCCAGGCGCGGTTGGCGTCGGCGTCGGCGTCGCCGTCCGGCCCGGCCGCGGCCAGCCGGTGCATCAGGGCTTGCAGCCCGCTGGCGTCGTTGGGGGCGAAGCGCGCCGCTTGCGGCGGCGCGACTTCGTCCAGCGCCGAGCCTGTGGCCACCGCCACCGGCGTGCCTTGCGCCAGCGCCTCTATCACCGGCAGGCCGAAGCCTTCCGCGTAGGACGGTTGCCACAGCCGTTCCGCCGCCGCGTACACCGCGCTCAACATGCCGTCGTCCAGATCGCTGAGCCAGATCAGCCCCTCCAGCCGCCGCAGTTCCGCCGGCAGGTCTTCCGGCCGCGCCACCAACGCCAATGCCGGCAGGTCCGGCTGGCGCTGACGCGCCTTCCTCCATTGCTCAACAAACCAGGGCATGTTCTTGCGCGGTTCGCGCGCGCCCACCGCCAGCCAGTAGCGCGCCGGCAGCGAGGCCGGCAGCGCCGCGGCCGGCGCGGCCGGCTGCGGCACCGCGTTGGGCAGCAGCGCCAGTTTGGCGCGCTGACGCGGGAACAGCCGCGCGGCGGCGTCGGCGGTGAATTGCGACGGTGTCCATATCACGTCGGCGCGCTGCAAGGAGCGCGCGGTGCCGATCCAGTCGATCACGCGGTAAGCCAGCGCGCGCAGCAAGCTGACGTGGTAGTTGTCCAGGGTCAGCTGGAACACATCGTGCAGCAGCATGGCGTAGCGCACGCCGCCGGGCGCGCGCCAGAGCGGCAGGCCGGTGTTGGCGGTGGCGATGTACAGGTCCAGCCGACGGGCGCGGATGGCCCGCGGCAAAAAACGGCATTCGAAATGCCAACGCTCGCGCGGGCGGTGCAGTCCGTCCGCAGGACTGGGCCGCGCCGGGCATTCGGCCAGCCGCCGGTGGGGATGGTCTGCCGGACAGGCGGTGAAGCGCAGCACTTCCACGTTCGGCCGCGCCGCCAACGCGGCTTCCAGCGCCAGCACTTGCCGCGCGATGCCGGAGCGCGGCGCGGCGGTGACCGGACGGTAATCAATTCCGATGCGCATGTCTCAGCTCCCGATACAAGGTTTCCAGCTGGTCGGCGGCGATGGCCCAATCGTGCCGCCTCCTCACGTATTCCCGCCCGGCCGCGCCCAGGCTGGCGGCGCGCTCCGGCCGGCTCAGCAGCGCGGCGGCGGCCTCGGCCAACTGCTCGGCGTCGTCGCCCCTCAGGTAATCGCTGTCGGGCCGCAGGTCCAGCCCGGACGCGCCCTGCGGCGTGCTCAGCAGCGCCAGGCCCGCGGCCAGCGCCTCCAGCACTTTGAGCTTGGAGCCTCCTCCCTGACGCAGCCCGGCGATGAAGGCGGCGGCGCGGCGCTGCTGCGTCGAGAGTTCCGGCACAAAGCCCAGCCACTCCAGGCGCTCGTCCGGCCACCGCCGCGCCCAGTCTTCCGGCATCACGTAACCGCATATCGCCAGCCGCGCCCGCGGCAGCCGCCGCCACAGCCGCGGCATCACTTCCTCCGCCAGCCAGACAACGGCGTCGCGGTTGGGCGGGTATTCGAAATTGCCGACGAACAGCAGGCGCTGGCTGGCGTAATCCGGGCGGACTTCGGTGAAGGCGTCGGCGTCCACGCCGTTGATCACCACGTCCACCAGCCGGCCGCTGTGCTGAGCCATTGCCGCGGCATCCTCCCAGGTGACGGCGGCGACGCGCTCGGCGGCGTTCAACGCCAGGGCCGCCCAGCGCCGATAACGCCAGCGGTCCCACCACACAAAGGGCGCGCACCAGCGCGGCAGGTGCTGATAAGTGGCCGCGCCCAGCTCGGATTCGACATTGTGCTCGGTCAGCAGGAAAGGCTGACCGTGGCGGCCCAACACGTCCAGAAAGGGCTGCAAGCCGTAACTGTGCTCGATTTGCACCACGTCCCAAGGCTGGCGCAGCAGGCCGTCGAAGGTCCGGCTCAAGTCCGGCGCCAGGCCGTTGACGCTGGCCAGCAGCGGATACGGGCCCAACGCGGCGGCCAAGAGCGTCAGCGGGTGTTTCAGCGGCCGGCGCGGCAGCACGATCAGCCGTTCAACAATGCTTTCCAGCTGGCGGCGGCAGGCGTCGCTGGCGGGCTCCTTGCTCTGCACCAGCAAGGTGATGCGATGGCCGCGCGCCGCCAGCGCGCGCAGCAGTTGGAACTGCCGCAGCTTGCCCCCGCTGGTGGTGGGCCAGGGCAGATAAGGCAGGGTCCACAAGATACGCAGCGGCGGACACGCGCCGGTGGAACCGAGGGAAAGTGGACGGTGAAGAGACCCCGGTTTCATTCTCGCCACTCCAAAATTTGCAGCTGCGGCGTCACCGTCACGCGCAGGCTGTCTCCGGCGGCGCTCAAGGCGGTGCTGCCTCCGCTCAGCGGCTGACGCAGCGTGGCGCGGGCGATGCCGGGCAAACGCGCCGCGCCGCCGCTCGCGCTCCAGAACATCCACAGGCGCGCGCCATCCAGCTTGCGCCAGGCGATGCTGTACAAACCGTCCGGCGCGGCGTCCAAGCGCGGCGGGGCCGCCGGTTCCAGCCGCGGGCCGGTAATGGCGAGGAAACGCGCCAAGGCCTTGTAGGCGGGCTTGGGCTTGCCGTCGAGATCCAGCAGGCCGTAGCCGCGGTCGCGCGCGCTGGCGCGCTGGTCAAGATCGGACAGCGCAAACAGGAAGACACGGTCGTAATCCAGCGCGCTCATCAACGCCAGCCGGCGCAATAGATAATCCGCCTGGCCGTCGCGGCCGATAATGTCCTGCTCCTCCTTGGGCCCGGCGTAGCTGGACCAGCCCCATTCGGTGGCCCAGATCCCCGGCGCCTTGACCTGGCGCAGCCGGGCGTTGATCTGCTGCGCGCGCAGCACGAAGTCCCGCGTTTTAGGATCGTCGCCCTCCGGCTGCTGGCTGTACGGATGGTAGGCGACGATGGTTTTCAGGTTCAGGCTTCCCTTCTTGCCCAGCTCCTCCAGCATCAGCCCGCCGCGCACCGGCATCTGACTGTAATAAGCCATGCCGGCCATCACCACCGGCTTGCCCGGCGCAGCGGCGCGCAGCGCTTCGGCGCTGGCCTGCAACAAACGGCCGTACCCTTCCGGACTGGGCAGCGGCCGCCAGAAGCCGGGCAGATTGGGTTCGTTCCACACCTGCCAGGCATCCACCGTCGGATAGCGCCGCGCCAACATGGCCATGCGCTTGGCGAACACCTTGTCGTCCTTGGGCGGGTACTGGTCGCTGGAACCAAGCAGCGGCGGCACGCTGCTGGCGAAGGGCGCCGACCCCACCAAGTAAAAGACCGATTTGAGCTTCTGCGCCTTGAGCGTGTCCACCAGTTGGTCCAGCGGCGCAAACACAAACTGGTTTTCCTTGGGCTCGTGGCGATCCCAATGCAGGTCCACGCGCACCCAGTTCAGGCCAAGCGACTTGAGCTGCTGCATCTGGCGCTGGTATTGCGGCGGCGTGAACCACAGGAAATGCGCATTGACGCCAAGGAAATCGCGCCACACCACCGGCCGGCCGGCTGTCAGCTCGGTGGTTTCCGCACGCGGGCCAGCCGCGGCCAAACCCAGAACCGCCGCCAGAACCAACATCCGCCGCGCCGCGCCGCCGCGCGCGCTAGCCATGCGCTCTCTCCCGCAGCGCCGTCTGAAACAATTGCAGAAATTGCGTCGCCACCCGCGGCCAAGCGCGCTCCCGCCCCAAGCTCCGCGCCTGCTCGCTATGCTGACGCAAGCGCTCCGGCTGACGCAGCAGCCCGCTCAAGGTCCGGGCCAGCGCCGCGCTGTCGCCCCGGGCGTACACCGCGCCGTTGCCGAAGGAGGCCTCCTCGGCCAGGGCGCGGGCGTCGGAACAGACCACGCCGCGGCCGCAGGCCACCGCCCAGGACAGCGCGCCGCTGGCGCCGCACATCCGGCCCAGCAAGGCCAGCTTCCACGATTCCCGATAAGGCAGCACCATGGCGTGATTGGCCTGGATCAGGCCGGGAATCTCGGCCGCCGGCAGGTCCGGCCGCCATTCCAGCATGTCCCGGTGCAGCCCCAGCAGGATGGCTTGCTGGCGCAGGGATTCCAGATAAGAGCCGGAGCGGCCGAAGGCGACGTCCGGCGCCACTCCGCCCGCCAGGGTCAGCCTCACCCGGTCGCGGGTATCCGGCTCTTCCTGCAGCAGCGCCAGCGCGTCCAGCACATCCTCGATGCCCTTGCCCTGGTAGATGTAGCCGAAGTACAGCAGCCGCAACGGCCCTTGCGGCGGCAAGGCCGGCAACGGCTGAGCGGCGATCTCGCAATTGCCGTGCGCGATATGGAACACCCGCCCGTCCGGCAGCCGCATCCGCCAGGCCAGGCGCTCCGCGCCGATGGTCGTCAGCGTCACCAGCCGGGTCAAGCGCCGGGCCAGCCGCCGCTCTCGCGCCAGCGTCAGCGGAGCGGCCAGCAAGGCGGCGGCCTGGCCAAGCGGGCGCGGCAGCCGCCGCGGCAAGCCGGGCGGCCTCCAGACCAGGCGTTCCGGGTCATGAACGGTGGCGGTCAGCCTCAGTTCAGGCTGATGACGCGCCAGCCACTCCAGCGCCATGAACTCGCCGCAGCGCCCGCCTCCCAGCTCCGCGTGCACCAAGTCGAAATCGCTCCAATTCACGTTCTGCATCTGCCAGGACAGTTCCAGAGCATTGCTCGCCAGCGGCTGCCCCCCCAGCGGAGAAACGACGCTGACGCCTTCGTTTTCCAAAGCCCGGCGCCAGGCGTCGGCATAGTCGGCAATGCCGTTCTGCTCCGACGGCAGCGGAGCCAACAGGGCGATCTTCATCGGCCTTCTCCTTTCCAGCGCGCTGCGCGTTTCAGCACGGCGGCGGGGATTTCAAAACGGCGGCGGTTGAGCACAATGCCGTCCACCTGTCCAAACGCGGTGCCGAGGATGGCCA
>NZ_JBRBAF010000025.1:0-15509 GCF_052805975.1 Chromobacterium sp. W521 | reverse complement strand
TACGTTTACGTGCGGTTTGGTCCGCTCAAACTTTTCTTTTGCCATTTTGCAAAAATCCTTAATTAAAGAACATTAGATCGGGACTGGCCAAGCCCTTACGGCTCGGCCAGCCTCAGCGCGCATTACTTGCGAGCGGCCATTACGGCGTCGGCAACATGCTTCGGAGCTTCGGAGTAGTGCTTGAACTCCATCGAGTAGGTCGCACGACCCTGGGTAGCGGAACGCAGGTCGGTCGAGTAACCGAACATCTCGGCCAGCGGTACTTCGGCCTTGATCTTCTTGCCACCCAAACCATCGTCGTCCATACCCTGAACGATGCCGCGACGACGGTTCAAGTCGCCCATCACATCGCCCATGTACTCTTCCGGAGTTTCCACTTCCACCGCCATCATCGGCTCGAGGATGCACGGACCGGCGCGGCGCATGGCTTCTTTGAATGCCAGGGAGCCAGCCAGTTCGAACGCGATCTGCGAGGAGTCGACGTCGTGGTAGGAACCGAAGGTCAGACGCACGGTAACGTCAACCACCGGGAAGCCGGCGAGAATACCGCTGGACAGGGTGTTCTGAATACCCTTGTCCACGGACGGGATGAATTCACGCGGAATCACGCCACCCTTGATCTCGTCGACAAACTTGTAGCCATTACCCTCGCCGGACGGCTCCAGGGTAATAACCGCGTGACCGTACTGACCCTTACCACCGGACTGCTTGACGTGCTTGCCGTCAACATCGGTAACGGTTTTGGTAATGGTTTCACGGTACGCCACTTGCGGAGCGCCAACGTTGGCTTCAACGCCAAATTCGCGCTTCATGCGGTCAACCAGAATTTCCAGGTGCAGTTCGCCCATACCAGAAATAATGGTCTGGCCGGATTCTTCGTCGGTACGCACGCGGAACGACGGGTCTTCCTTGGCCAGGCGGTTCAGGGCAACGCCCATCTTCTCCTGGTCGGCCTTGGTTTTCGGCTCAACGGCAACGTGAATCACCGGCTCCGGGAACTCCATGCGCTCCAGGATGATGTTGGCGTTCAGGTCGCACAGGGTTTCACCCGTGGTCACTTCTTTCAGGCCGATGGCGGCGGCGATGTCGCCGGCACGCACTTCTTCCAGCTCGATACGGTCGTTCGCCATCATCTGCACGATACGGCCGATACGCTCTTTCTTGCCCTTGATGGAGTTCAGCACGGTATCACCGGACTTAACCACACCAGAGTAGACGCGGAAGAAGGTCAGCTGACCGACGTACGGGTCGTTCATCAGTTTGAACGCCAGAGCCGAGAACGGCTCGTCGTCGGAAGCGTGACGTTCCGCCGGCTTGCCGTCGGTCTCACCAGCGATGGCCGGGATGTCGATCGGCGCGGGCAGCAGCTCAACCACGGCGTCCAGCATGCGCTGCACACCCTTGTTCTTGAACGCAGAGCCGCACAGCATCGGCTGGATTTCGCACTTCAGGGTACGCTCGCGCAGACCGGCGATGATTTCTTCCTCGGTCAGCGCCTCGCCGCCCAAGTACTTGTCCATCATTTCTTCGCTGGCCTCAGCCGCGGCTTCAACCATCTTCTCGCGCCATTCTTCGGCTACGGAAACCAGGTCGGCCGGGATCTCGCCGTATTCGAATTTCATGCCCTGGGAAGCTTCATCCCAGATAATGGCCTTCATTTTCAGCAGATCAACCACGCCGGTGAAGCCGTCTTCAGCGCCGATAGGCACTACGATGGGCACCGGGTTGCCGCGCAGGCGAGTTTTCACCTGTTCAACCGCACGGAAGAAGTTGGCGCCTTGACGGTCCATCTTGTTCACGAAAGCGATACGCGGAACTTTGTACTTGTTAGCCTGACGCCATACGGTTTCAGACTGGGGCTGAACGCCGCCCACCGCGCAGTACACCATCACCGCGCCGTCCAGCACACGCATGGAACGCTCTACCTCAATGGTAAAGTCCACGTGCCCCGGGGTGTCGATGATGTTGAAACGGTGCTCGGGGAACTGCATCCCCATACCCTTCCAGAAGGTGGTCACAGCAGCGGAGGTGATGGTAATGCCACGCTCCTGCTCTTGCTCCATCCAGTCGGTGGTGGCAGCGCCGTCATGAACCTCGCCCAGCTTGTGGTTCACACCGGTGTAAAACAGAATACGCTCGGTAGTGGTCGTCTTACCGGCGTCAATGTGAGCGGAGATACCGATGTTACGGTAACGCTCAATGGGGGTTTTCCTTGCCACGATCTACACCTTAAATAGTGGGTCTGCTTAGAAGCGGAAGTGCGAGAAGGCTTTGTTGGCTTCTGCCATGCGGTGCACTTCGTCACGCTTCTTCATCGCGCCGCCACGGCCTTCGGCCGCGTCGAGCAATTCACCAGCCAGGCGCAGGTCCATGGACTTTTCGCCGCGCTTGCGCGCAGCGTCGCGCAGCCAACGCATGGCCAGAGCCATACGACGCGACGGACGTACTTCAACAGGAACTTGATAGTTGGCACCGCCTACACGGCGGCTTTTTACTTCAACAACCGGCTTGGCGTTGGCCAGAGCGGTGTTGAATACTTCCAGGGCATTCTTGCCGGATTTCTTTTCGATCTGCTCCAAAGCACCGTAAATGATGCGCTCTGCAACGGATTTCTTGCCATCGATCATGACTACGTTCATGAACTTGGACAGGTCCTGGGAACCGAACTTCGGATCCGGCAGGATTTCGCGCTTGGGGACTTCTCTGCGACGTGGCATGTTACTTCCTTAGATTATTCAGTTGAGCTTTGGCTCATGACTACCCAATGGAGCAGTCACTTACTAGACGACCCTGAGTGTTGATCAGGCCGCCTTGAGAGCACCCCAATTACTTAGGACGCTTGGCGCCGTATTTGGAACGAGCCTGTTTACGGTCTTTAACACCTGCGGTGTCGAGGGAGCCGCGAACGGTGTGGTAGCGAACACCCGGCAAGTCTTTTACACGACCGCCGCGGAGCAGCACTACGGAGTGTTCCTGCAGGTTGTGGCCTTCACCACCGATGTAGGAAATCACTTCGAAACCGTTGGTCAGACGAACCTTGCACACTTTACGCAGAGCCGAGTTCGGCTTCTTCGGAGTGGTGGTGTAGACACGGGTGCACACGCCACGCTTCTGCGGGCAGGCTTCCAGCGCAGGCACCTTGCTCTTCGCCTTGATGGCGACGCGGCCTTTGCGAACGAGTTGGTTAATGGTTGGCATTACTATCAGTTCCTAGTTGAAGCTCTCCAACGGCAACACGCCGCCAGAAAGGACGGAGGATTATATTTTAGTCAACGTCCCACCGTCAATGAAAACAACGCCGCCCTATCACCTTAACCGTTGATAGGGCAGCGTTTTTTCAACACTTTGCGTCAGGGCCGTCCGCAAGCGGGCAATTCCGCCTCTTTCCGGCCAAGACGACTAAGCGTTATTCGTTGCTGTCGAGCGCATCCGCCGGAGCGATATCGAAGAACTGGGCTTCGGCCGCTTCCAAGGTGTGCTGCGTCGAACCGCGACGGGTGCGGTGGTAAGCCAGACCGGTACCCGCCGGGATCAGACGACCGACAATCACGTTTTCCTTCAGGCCGCGCAGGTCGTCCTTCTTGCCCATGATGGCCGCTTCGGTCAGCACGCGAGTGGTTTCCTGGAAGGAAGCCGCGGAGATGAACGAGTCGGTGGACAAGGACGCCTTCGTGATACCCAGCAGCACGTTTTCGTACTGCGCAGGCTCTTTGCCTTCCGCCAGCATCTTGTCGTTCATTTCCAGCGCGTCGGCGCGCTCCACCTGTTCGCCCTGGATGAAGTCGGTATCGCCGCTGTCGGAGATGATCACGCGACGCAGCATCTGGCGAATGATCACCTCGATGTGCTTGTCGTTGATCTTCACGCCCTGCAGACGATAAACCTCCTGCACCTCTTGGACGATGTAGCGGGCCAGCGCCTCGATGCCCTGCAGACGCAGGATGTCGTGCGGGTCCACCGGACCGTCGACGATGGATTCGCCGCGATTCACCACTTGACCGTCGTGCACCAGCACGTGCTTGTCTTTCGGGATCAGGTTTTCGTAACCGTTGCCCTCCAGATCGGTGATGATCAGACGCTGCTTGCCCTTGGTGTCCTTGCCGAAGGAGATCGTACCAGTCACTTCCGCCAGCATGCCGGCGTCTTTCGGCGAACGCGCTTCAAACAGCTCGGCCACGCGCGGCAGACCACCGGTAATATCGCGGGTCTTGGACGATTCCTGCGGGATGCGGGCCAGCACTTCGCCCTTGCCCACTTCCTGACCGTCGCGCACCGTAATAATGGCGCCCACCTGGAAGGTGATCGATACCGAGGCTTCGGAACCGGCCAGCTTCACTTCGTTGCCGTTGTCGTCCAACAGCTTCACCAACGGACGCAGCATCTTGGACTGCGAACCGGCGCGGCGCTTCGGATCGATCACGACCAGCGTCGACAGACCCGTTACTTCGTCGGTCTGCTTGGCAACGGTATTGCCCTCTTCCACGTTCTCGAACTTCACCCGGCCAGCGTACTCGGTGATGATCGGACGGGTATGCGGGTCCCAAGTGGCCAGCACGGCGCCAGCCTTGATCTGCAGACCGTCAGTCACCATCAGCGTCGCGCCGTACGGCACTTTGTGACGCTCGCGCTCGCGGCCCATATCATCGTGAATCACCACTTCGCCGGAGCGGGTGATGACGATGAGTTCGCCCTTGGTGTTCGCCACGTAGCGCATCTGGCTGGAGAAGCGCACGGTGCCGTTGGACTTGCCCTCTACCTGGCTAGCGGCGGCGTTACGAGAAGCCGCGCCACCGATGTGGAAGGTACGCATGGTCAGCTGGGTGCCCGGTTCGCCAATGGACTGGGCGGCGATCACGCCGATGGCTTCGCCGGCGTTGACGCGCTTGCCGCGCGCCAGGTCGCGACCATAGCACTTGGCGCACAGACCGTAGCGGGTGTCGCAAGTGATGGCGGTACGCACCTTCACTTCGTCGATGCCCAGGCTGTCGACTACGTCCACCAGATGCTCGTCCAGCAAAGAACCGGCTTCGATCACGGTTTCACCGGTAGACGGATCCACCAGATCGATCGCGGCCACGCGGCCCAGGATGCGGTCGCGCAACGGTTCGATCACGTCGCCGCCCTGCAGCACGGCCTTCATGGTGAAGCCGTTGCTGGTGCCGCAATCGTCCTCGATCACCACCAGATCCTGGGTCACGTCGACCAGACGACGAGTCAGGTAACCGGAGTTCGCGGTCTTCAAGGCGGTATCCGCCAGACCCTTACGCGCACCGTGAGTGGAAATAAAGTACTGCAGTACGGTCAGGCCTTCGCGGAAGTTCGCGGTAATCGGCGTTTCGATAATCGAACCGTCCGGCTTGGCCATCAAACCCCGCATACCGGCCAGCTGCTTGATCTGGGCCGCGGAACCCCGCGCGCCCGAGTCGGCCATCATGTAAATGGAGTTGAAGGACTCTTGATCGACTTCCTTGCCTTCGCGGTCCAGGACCTTCTGCTTGGACAGCTCGTCCATCATCGCCTTGGCGATCTTGTCGCCGGTACGACCCCAGATGTCCACTACCTTGTTGTAGCGTTCGCCCTGGGTCACCAGACCTTGACGATACTGCTCTTCAATCTCTTTGACTTCCTTCTGCGCGTCGGCGAGCAGATCGACCTTCTTGGCCGGGATCTGCATATCGTCCACGCAAATGGAGATGCCGCCGCGGGTGGAGTAGGCAAAACCGGTGTACATCAACTGGTCGGCGAAGATCACCGTGTCGCGGATGCCGCAACGACGGAACGAAACGTTGATCAGTTTCGAGATTTCTTTCTTCTTCAGCGCCTTGTTGATGTGCTCGAACGGCAAGCCTTTCGGCAGGATGTCGGACAGAATAGCGCGGCCCACGGTGGTGTCGTAACGCTTGATCACCGGCTGGAACTCGCCCTGCTCGTCTTTTTCCCACTCGCGCAGACGCACGGTGATGCGCGTCGCCAGCTCAACCTGACGGGTTTCGTAGGCGCGATGCACTTCCTTGGTGTCCGCAAACACCATGCCTTCGCCCTTGCCGTTCACCTTGTCGCGGGTCATGTAGTACAGACCCAACACGATATCCTGCGACGGCACGATGATCGGATCGCCGTTGGCCGGGGACAGCACGTTGTTGGTGGCCAGCATCAGAGTGCGGGCTTCCATCTGCGCTTCCAGCGACAATGGCACGTGAACAGCCATCTGGTCACCGTCGAAGTCGGCGTTGAACGCCGCGCAGACCAGCGGATGCAGCTGGATGGCCTTGCCTTCGATCAGCACCGGCTCGAACGCCTGAATGCCCAAACGGTGCAGCGTAGGCGCACGGTTCAGCAGAACCGGATGTTCGCGGATCACGTCTTCCAGGATGTCCCAGACTTCCGGCACTTCCTGCTCTACCAGCTTCTTGGCCGCCTTGATGGTGGATGCCAGACCCATCACTTCCAACTTGTGGAAGATGAAGGGCTTGAACAGTTCCAGCGCCATCTTCTTAGGCAGGCCGCACTGATGCAGACGCAGGGTCGGGCCCACGGTAATCACGGAACGACCGGAGTAGTCCACGCGCTTACCCAGCAAGTTCTGACGGAAACGACCGCCCTTGCCCTTGATCATGTCGGCCAGCGATTTCAGCGGACGCTTGTTGGCACCGGTCATCGCCTTACCGCGACGGCCGTTGTCCAGCAGTGAGTCAACCGATTCCTGCAGCATGCGCTTCTCGTTGCGCACGATGATGTCCGGCGCGCGCAGTTCCAGCAGGCGCTTCAGGCGGTTGTTCCGGTTGATCACGCGGCGGTACAGATCGTTCAGATCGGAAGTCGCAAAGCGACCGCCGTCCAACGGCACCAGCGGGCGCAGTTCCGGCGGCAGCACCGGCAGCACTTCCAGGATCATCCACTCCGGCTTCATGCCGGAACGCTGGAAGGCCTCCAGCACTTTCAGGCGCTTGGAGATCTTCTTGATCTTGGTGTCGGAGCTGGTGGCCTTGAGTTCGGCGCGCAGGGTCTCAATCTCGCTGTCCAGGTTCAGCTTCTTCAGCAATTCCTTGACGGCTTCGGCGCCCATCATGGCGACGAACTCTTCACCGTACTGGTCTTCCTTGTCCAGGAAGTCCTCTTCGGTCAGCAGCTGACGATATTGCAGCGGGGTCATGCCCGGATCGGTCACCACGAACGCTTCAAAGTACAGCACGCGCTCGATGTCGCGCAGCGTCATGTCCAGCACCATGCCCAGACGCGACGGCAGCGACTTCAGGAACCAGATGTGCGCGGTCGGGCTGGCCAGCTCGATGTGGCCCATGCGCTCGCGACGCACCTTGGACAAGGTGACTTCCACGCCGCACTTCTCGCAGATCACGCCTCGATGCTTCAGGCGCTTGTACTTGCCGCACAAGCATTCATAGTCCTTCACCGGGCCGAAGATGCGCGCGCAGAACAGGCCGTCGCGTTCCGGTTTGAAGGTACGATAGTTGATGGTTTCAGGCTTTTTTACTTCACCATAAGACCAGGAACGGATCTTGTCAGGCGAGGCGATGCCGATCTTAATCGCATCAAACTCTTCTTCTTGCGTAACTTGCTTAAAGAGGTCGAGCAGAGCTTTCATTGCGTCTCCAGTCAGGGGACAGGCGCGGCGGTTTGCCGCGCCCATTCAACCCAATCAATAACGTTCCAGGTCCATGTCGAGGCCGAGCGAACGGATTTCCTTCACCAGCACGTTGAAGGATTCCGGCATGCCGGCATCGATCTTGTGCTCGCCCTTCACGATGTTCTCGTACACCTTGGTACGACCGGTCACATCGTCCGACTTCACGGTCAGCATTTCCTGCAGAGTGTAGGCGGCGCCGTAAGCTTCCAGCGCCCACACCTCCATCTCACCGAAACGCTGGCCGCCGAACTGGGCCTTACCGCCCAGCGGCTGCTGGGTCACCAGCGAGTACGGGCCGGTGGAACGCGCGTGCATCTTGTCGTCGACCAGGTGATGCAGCTTCAGGTAGTGCATCACGCCCACGGTGACCTTGCGGTCGAAAGCTTCGCCGGAGCGGCCATCGTACAAGGTCATCTGAGTCTTGGACTCATTAAAGCCCATTTTCTGGGTCAGCGGGTCGTCTTCCGGATAGGCCAGATCCAGCATGTGCTTGATCTCGGTCTCCTTGGCGCCGTCGAATACCGGCGTGGCGAACGGCATGCCCTTGCGCAGGTTGTCCGCCAGGGACAGGACCTCGTCCTCGCTCAGCGAAGCGATGTCTTCGGCCTTGCCGGCTTCGTTGTAGATGCGCTCCAGGTAGCCACGGATCTCGGCGGCGGACTGCTGCTCCTTGACCATGCGGTCAATGCGCTCGCCAATACCCTTGGCGGCCCAGCCCAGATGCACTTCCAGGATCTGACCGATGTTCATACGCGACGGTACGCCCAGCGGGTTCAGCACGATGTCGACCGGACGACCGTCGCCCATGTACGGCATATCTTCGATCGGCAGAATGCGCGACACCACACCCTTGTTACCGTGGCGGCCGGCCATCTTGTCGCCCGCCTGCAGGCGGCGCTTAACGGCCAGATACACCTTGACCATCTTTTGCACGCCCGGTGGCAGTTCATCGCCCTGGGTCAGCTTGCGCTTTTTGTCTTCGAACTTGAGATCGAATTCTTCGCGCTTCTGCGCCAGGCTTTCCTTGATCAGTTCCAGCTGCTTGGCGATGTCTTCATCCGACATGCGGATGTCGAACCAATCATGCTTGGACGGCAGGTCGGCCAGGTATTCCTGATCGATCACAGTGCCCTTCATCAGGCGCTTCGGACCGCCGTTGGCAACCTTGCCCACGATCAAACGCTCAATACGGCTGAAGGCGTCGTTGTCGAAAATACGCAGCTGGTCGTTCAGGTCCAGACGATAACGCTTCAGTTCCGAATCAATGATGGACTGAGCGCGCTTGTCGCGCTCGATGCCTTCGCGGGTGAACACCTGAACGTCGATCACCGTGCCCACGGTGCCGGTCGGCACGCGCAGCGAGGTGTCCTTCACGTCGGAAGCCTTCTCGCCGAAAATCGCGCGCAGCAGCTTCTCTTCCGGCGTCAGCTGGGTTTCGCCCTTAGGCGTCACCTTGCCCACCAGCACGTCGCCGGCCTCAACTTCGGCGCCGATGTACACAATGCCGGATTCATCCAGACGGCCGGCCATGCGCTCGGACAGGTTGGGGATGTCGCGGGTGATTTCCTCAGGTCCCAGCTTGGTGTCGCGGGCAACCACGGACAGTTCTTCGATATGGATCGAGGTGTAGCGGTCTTCGGCGACCAGCTTCTCCGAGATCAGGATCGAGTCCTCGTAGTTGTAACCGTTCCACGGCATGAAGGCGATGGTCATGTTCTGACCCAGCGCCAGCTCGCCCAGGTCGGTGGAGGCGCCGTCGGCCACCACGTCGCCGCGCGCGATGCGGTCGCCCACTTTCACGATCGGACGCTGGTTGATGTTGGTGTTCTGGTTGGAACGGGTGAACTTGGTCAGATTGTAGATATCCACACCCACTTCGCCCGCGGTCGCTTCCTCGTCATTGACGCGAATCACCACACGGCCGGCATCGACATAGTCGACCACGCCGCCGCGGCGCGCCACGACGGTGGTGCCGGAGTCTACCGCCACCGAGCGCTCGATACCGGTGCCCACCAGAGCTTTTTCCGGACGCAGGCAAGGCACGGCCTGGCGTTGCATGTTGGCGCCCATCAATGCGCGGTTGGCGTCATCGTGCTCCAGGAACGGAATCAGCGAAGCGGCAACGGACACCACCTGGCCAGTGGCCACGTCCATGTACTGTACGCGGTCCGGGGTCGCCAGAATGGTTTCACCCTTTTCGCGGCAGGTCACCAGCTCGTCGATCAGCTTGCCCTCTTCGCTCAGCTCGGCGTTGGCCTGAGCAATCACGTAGCGGCCTTCTTCGATCGCAGACAGGTAATCGATCTCGTTGGTGACCTTACTGTCCACCACTTTGCGGTACGGCGTTTCCAGGAAGCCGAACTCGTTGGTGCGCGCAAACACGGACAGCGAGTTGATCAGACCAATGTTCGGGCCTTCCGGCGTTTCGATCGGGCATACACGGCCATAGTGGGTCGGATGCACGTCTCGCACTTCGAAGCCGGCGCGTTCGCGGGTCAAACCGCCCGGGCCCAGGGCCGATACGCGGCGCTTGTGGGTGATCTCGGACAGCGGGTTGGTCTGATCCATGAACTGGGACAGCTGCGAGGAACCAAAGAATTCCTTGATCGCGGCGGATACCGGCTTGGCATTGATCAGGTCATGCGGCATCAGGTTGTCGGATTCCGCCTGGTTCAGACGTTCCTTGACCGCGCGCTCGACGCGCACCAGACCGGCACGGAATTGGTTCTCGGCCAATTCGCCCACCGAACGCACGCGACGGTTGCCCAAGTGATCGATGTCGTCCACTTCGCCGCGGCCATTGCGCAGCTCGGTGAGGATGGCGATCACGGAAACGATGTCTTCAGTCGACAACGTGCCTTCCATCACATCGCGACGGCCGGCGAACTTCTCGCCAATCAGGACCTTGAACCACTCCGGAGTCTTGTCGTCGAACTTGTACTGATAAGTGCGCGAGCTGAACTTCATGCGGCCCACGCGCGACAGGTCGTAGGTTTCTTCGCTGAAGAACAGGCGCTGGAACAACGCTTCCACCGCGTCTTCAGTCGGCGGTTCGCCCGGGCGCATCATGCGATAGATCGCCACGCGTGCTTGCAGCTGGTCCTGAATATCGTCGGCGCGCAGGGTCTGCGAGATATAGGAGCCCTGGTCCAGGTCATTGGTGAACAGCACTTCCACCTGCTGGATGTCCGCCAGCGCCAGCTTGGCCAGCACTTCCTCGGTGATCTCGTCGTTGGCACGCGCAATCAGTTCACCGGTATCGGTATTGGCGACATTGTGCGCCAGCACCTTGCCCAGCAACGCGTCGGCCGGCACTTCGATGCGATCCAGCTCAGCAGTCTGGATGTCGCGGATGTGCTTGGCGGTGATGCGCTTGTCCTTGGCCACGATCAGCTTGCCATCGGCGGCAACGATGTCGAACTTGGCCACTTCACCCTTCAGACGATCCGGCACCACGCGCATGAACACGCCGCCTTTGGTCAGATAGAAGGTATCGAAGCTGTAGAACTCGGACAGGATTTCTTCGTTGGTGTAACCCAGCGCCTTCAGCAGAATGGTCACCGGCATCTTGCGGCGACGGTCAATACGGAAGTACAGCAGGTCTTTCGGATCAAACTCGAAGTCCAGCCAGGAACCGCGGTAAGGAATCACGCGGGCGGAGAACAGCAGCTTGCCGGAGGAATGAGTCTTGCCGCGGTCGTGCTCGAAGAAAACGCCCGGGGAACGGTGCAACTGAGAAACGATGACGCGCTCGGTACCGTTGATGATGAACGAACCATTGGTCGTCATCAGCGGAATCTCGCCCATGTACACTTCGTTCTCGCGCACTTCCTTCACTACAGGCTTGGAAGACTCTTTATCGAAAATGGTCAGGCGGATGCGCGCGCGCAGCGGAGCGGCGTAAGTGATGCCGCGCAGCTGGCACTCCTGCACGTCGAACGGCGGCTCGCCCAAGATGTAATGAGCGAAATCCAGACGCGCGTAGCCATTGTGGCTGATGATCGGATAGATCGATTTGAACGCAGCCTGAAGGCCCACATCCCTACGCTGGTCAAGCGGCACACCCAACTGGAGAAATTCGGTGTAGGAATCAATCTGGGTCGCCAACAGGAATGGGACATCGAGAACACTGGCACGCTTCGCAAAACTTTTACGAATACGCTTCTTCTCAGTAAACGAATAACTCATAGAGTCTCCATCGAGGTGGGGTGGCGCAAGCAAGAAACCAAAAGTCAGCAGCCACGCTCAATAATTGCTGGCTTTTACCTTCTTCGTTTCGGCCAACTACAAGCGCAATAAGGCTGGCGGATTACTCCGCCAGCCTCACCCTCTTTTTTCAAAGAAGATTATTTGATTTCAGCCTTAGCACCGGCTTCGGTCAGCTGTTTCAGGATGTCGTCGGCTTCAGCCTTCGCCACGCCTTCTTTCAGGGCTTTCGGAGCGCCGTCAACCAGGTCTTTGGCTTCTTTCAGGCCCAGACCGGTGATTGCGCGCACAACCTTGATCACGCCAACCTTGTTGTCGCCAGCGCCAGTCAGGATAACGTCAAACTCGGTTTTTTCTTCAGCGGCAGCAGCGCCGGCGCCAGCCGGGCCAGCAACAGCAACAGCAGCGGCGGAAACGCCGAACTTCTCTTCGAACGCCTTAACCAGGTCGTTCAGTTCCATCACGGTCAGACCAGCAACGGCCTCGAGGATGTCTTCTTTGGTGATTGCCATGTGAAAATCTCCTGAATTCTATAAGAATCAAATAAGTTAAGCGGCTTCGGCTTGCTTCTTGTCGGACAGGGCGGCCAGCGCGCGGGCGAAGCCAGCGACCGGAGCCTGCATAACGTAGAGAAGCTTGGACAGCAGTTCTTCGCGGCTCGGGATGGACGCAAGCTCAGCAACCTGAGCGGCGTTCAGCACCTGGCCATCGTAGGAACCTGCCTTGACGATGATTTTGTCGTCAGCCTTGGCATATTGATGCAGCACCTTGGCAGCAGCTACCGGGTCGGCGGAAACAGCGTAAACCAGCGGGCCGACCATTTGGTCAGCCAGACCGGCAAACGGAGTGCCTTCCACAGCACGGCGCACCAGCGTGTTCTTCAGAACGCGCAGGTATACGCCATTCTCGCGCGCCTGAGCGCGGAGTTTGGTCATGCTGCTTACCTCGATGCCCCGATATTCAGCGATAACGAGGGTCTGAGCGTCTGCCAGCGTGGCAGATACTTCAGCTACGACCGCCTTTTTATCTTCGATATTGAGACTCAAGGTCTACCTCCTAGACTGAAATGAAGCGAAAGGATTTTCGCTTCGCTTTGCAGCGGCGACCTACATCAGGAGACATCATAAAGAACTGGTGCTCATGGGCGGAATTGAACCGCCGACCTCTCCCTTACCAAGGGAGTGCTCTACCCCTGAGCTACATGAGCTTGAACTTTGTTCAGAAGCCTGTTTCGGGTACACCATCTGCGTAGGTTGCGGACTCCCATACAAGCAAATCTGCGATTAAGCCTTGCGGCGCCTACGGTCTTTGACAACCTGACAAGCAAGCTTGCCAGCCCAAAGCCTTGGCGAGACGGCGAACCGTCCCGCCATACTCAAACAGCGATTAAGCGCTGATCGAGTTGGTATCTACACGAGCGCCGACACCCATGGTGCTGGATACGGCGATCTTTTTCAGATACACGCCCTTGGAAGCTGCCGGCTTGGCTTTCACCAAGGCATCAGCCAGAGCGGAGAAGTTTTCACGCAGAGCTTCGGCTTCGAAGGAAGCGCGACCGATGGTGGCGTGAACGATACCGGCCTTGTCGGTACGGTATTGAACCTGACCGGCTTTGGCGTTTTTCACGGCCTCGGCTACGTTCGGGGTCACGGTGCCAACCTTCGGGTTCGGCATCAGGCCGCGCGGGCCCAGGATCTGACCCAGCTGACCCACAACGCGCATGGCGTCCGGGGAGGCGATCACGATGTCGAAATCCAGGTTACCGGCTTTAACCTGCTCGGCCAGGTCGTCGAAACCAACGACTTCGGCGCCAGCGGCTTTAGCGGCTTCAGCGTTCGCGCCTTGGGCGAACACGGCAACACGTACCGACTTGCCGGTGCCGCGCGGCAGAACCACGGAGCCACGAACCACTTGGTCGGATTTGCGCGGGTCCACGCCCAAGTTTACGGCGACGTCGATAGACTCGTCGAACTTGGCGGTGGCGGCGGCTTTCACCAGGGAAATCGCTTCGTCGATTGCGTACAGCTTATTGCGATCAACGCTAGCCTTCAGAGCTTGCAAGCGCTTGGAAACCTTAGCCATTACACGCCCTCCACTTCCAGACCCATCGAACGGGCGGAGCCGGCGATGGTGCGAACAGCGGCGTCAAGATCGGCAGCGGTCAGGTCCGGCTGCTTGGTCTTGGCGATTTCTTCCAGCTGAGCGCGAGTCACTTTACCCACCTTGTCCACATGCGCCTTAGCGGAGCCGGACTTGATGCCAGCAGCCTTCTTCAGAAGGATGGTGGCCGGCGGGGTCTTCATGATGAAGGTGAAAGACTTGTCCGCGAATGCGGTAATCACCACAGGAATCGGCAGACCCGGCTCAACGCCTTGAGTCGCGGCGTTGAACGCCTTGCAGAATTCCATGATGTTCAAACCACGCTGACCCAGAGCCGGGCCGATCGGCGGCGACGGATTGGCTTTACCAGCGGGCACTTGCAGCTTGATATAGCCGACAATTTTCTTTGCCACGATTAAACTCCTAGTTTGGGTATAACGCGAGCGTCAACTCGCTTCCCGACGAAAGCGCAACAGTATACACGCCTAAAAAACACTTGCCAAGAGGCAGGCTTACAACTTTTCAACCTGACTGAATTCGAGCTCAACAGGGGTGTCGCGACCAAAAATCTGCACCGACACTCGCAGCTTGTTGCGCTCGTAGTTCACCTCATCGACGGAACCATTGAAGTCATTGAACGGGCCGTCGATGACGCGCACCTTCTCACCCACCTCAAACAGAACTTTCGGCTTCGGCTTCTCCACACCCTCTTGCATCTGCTGCATGATGGCCTCGACTTCCTTCTTGGAAATCGGCGCGGGGCGATTGGCGGTACCGCCAACAAAGCCGGTCACCTTCGGAGTGCTCTTAACCAGGTGCCAGGTATCGTCGGTCATTTCCATCTCAACCAACACATAACCCGGGAAAAACTTGCGCTCGGTAATGGAGCGTCGACCGTTCTTCACGTCAACAACTTCCTCTACCGGCACCAGAATCTGGCCAAACTGATCGGCGACGTCAGAACGCTCAATGCGCTCGCGCAGCGCCTTTTGCACGCTCTTTTCAAAGCCCGAGTAAGCGTGAACCACATACCAGCGCATTGCCATTATTTACCTCGACCAAGAATCACATCATAAAACAACCAAGACAGACTGGAGTCCACCAACCACATGAACAAGGCCAGCACCAGCACGAAAACAAACACCATGCCGGTCATCTGCATCGCCTCTTTGCGAGTCGGCCACACCACCTTGCGCGCCTCAACCAGAGACTCATTGGCGTAAGAGACAAAACTCTTCCCCGGCTGCGACAACCAGATCGCGCCAACCGCCAGAACCACACCGGCCACAAACGAAAGCGCGCGCAAAATACCCTGATCCGCCGGAATCATGTAAAAGCCGACGATACCAGCCGCCACCAGCAAACCGGCCAGCGCCAGCTTGATTTTATCTTGCATTTCCATGTCGATATCTTCTCAATGCGCGTATGCGACAAAAGACCAACCGGCGCACAAGCGCCGGCTGGTCTTAATTGGCAGGCCAGGAGGGTCTCGAACCCCCAACCCTCGGTTTTGGAGACCGATACTCTACCAATTGAGCTACTGGCCTTTAAACTTTAA
>NZ_JBRBAF010000024.1:0-26079 GCF_052805975.1 Chromobacterium sp. W521 | reverse complement strand
GTTTTGGGGTCTGGGGTGGTTTTTGAGAGGCGTGGCGCCCCCCCCCCCCCCCCCCGCCTCGGCGCATGCGGACGCGCCGCACCCCGTGGAGCGCCCGGCTCCGGCGGAGGCGCCCGCCGCGCCGCGGTCCGCCGCGGTGGAGCGGCTGGCGGAGAAGTTCGCCGCGGCCTTGGCACCGGTTGCGCCGGTCAAACAGGTGGTGTTTGTCGAATCCAATGTCGTCAATTACCAGAGCCTGCTGTCGCAAATGCCGGCCGGCATGGAGGTGGTGGTGTTGGACGCCGGCAAGGACGGCCTGAGCCAGATTGCCGAGTGGGCCAAAACCCATCACGGCTATGCCGCCATTCACATCATTTCCCACGGTCAGAGCGCGGACCTGATGCTGGGCAGTGTGGAGCTGACCACCGCCAAGCTGGACAGCCGCCAGGCGGACCTGAAAACCATAGGTCAATCCTTGCGGCCGGACGGCGATATTCTGCTCTACGGCTGCGATATCGCCGCCGGCAGCAGCGGCGCGGCCTTCGTTAACGCCTTGTCCCGCTATACCCATGCCGATGTGGCCGCGTCCACCGACGCCACCGGCGCGGCAAGGCTGGGCGGCGACTGGACGCTGGAGCGCAACAGCGGCCATATCGACGTGGATGCATTGCATTTCAGTTACGACGCTCTGCTGGCGCGGCCGGTAACCGGCACCACCGATTTCACCACATCGGACGGCAACACCTATAACCCATCCGGCAGCGTGGTGAACGCCAGTCCCTTGCAAGGCTGGGATTTCACATTGCAATTGGGCTCCGTCAATAACGGCGGCCAGACGATCATTGTCGAAAAAATCGGCTCGGTGACCACGGAAACGGTGGACGGCTATAGCGACGGCAACATCCCCATCTCCTATTTCAGCGTCAAGTCCAACGACAACAGCCGCTTTACCTTGAATTCCATCGGCGTGGTGCTGAACGGCTTCGACTCCGGCACTGCCGGCGGCAATCTGCAACTGGTCGGTTATATCAACGGTTCCGCGGTCAGCGGCGCGACGCTGACGCAGAACGTGGGCGACGTGTTGCAAGGCAGCGGCGGGTTGGTGACTTTCAACGTATCCGGCAACAGCGCCTTCCAGGGCATTGATTCCTTCCGGGTACTGGCGGCCAACGGTCACAATGTGACCGGCATGATAGGCATTGGAGCCATCAACGCCATCAATTTCGGTTTTGCGCCGGCGCTGACCGCCAGCGGCGGCTCCAGTGCTTACAGCAGCGGCACCGGCACCGCTGTGACGGTGGACAGCGGCATCACACTGTCCGATTCCGACAGCACCACCCAGGCCAGCGCCACGGTGTCCATTACCGGCAACTTCCACAGCGGCGAGGATGTGCTGGCCTTCACCAACAATGGCAGCACCATGGGCAACATCACGGCCAGTTATAACGCCGGCACCGGGGTGCTGACGCTGACCTCCAGCGGCGCGACGGCCACCCTGGCCCAATGGCAGGCCGCCTTGCGCGCGGTGACCTATTCCGACAGTTCTCTGTCGCCCAACACCAGTTCCCGCACCATCAGCTTCGCCATCAACGACGGCGCGATCAACAGCAGCTCGGTGACCAAGACGGTGACGGTGGCGGCGGACGCCGCGCCGGTGATAGGCAACCTCAACGGCGACAATCCCACTTTCACCGAGAAAGGCGGCGCGGTGAAACTGGATACCGGCACCGCGGTCACGGTGACGGATAGCGACACGCCCAACTTCAACAGCGGCAATCTGACCGTGCACATTTCCGCCAACGGACAAAGCGGCCAGGATGTGCTGGGCATCGACACCAGCGGCACGGTGACCTTGTCCAGCGGCACCAGCGTGGGCAGCGTGGTGACGGTAGGCGGGGTGAGCATAGGGGTGATCGCCAGCAATGGCGATGGTGTCGGCGGTCACGACCTGATCGTCACCTTCAACAGCAATGCCACCCCGTCGCGAGTGGCCACGCTGGTGGCGGCGCTGACTTACAACAACACCAGCAACGACCCCAACACCGCCACCCGCACAGTCAACGTCAGCGTCAACGACGGCCGTGGCGGTACGGGCTCCAGCAATGTGACGGTGGCGGTGGCGGCGGTCAACGACGCGCCTACCACCAGCGCCACGGCGAGCAACCCCACCTTCGCCATGGGCGGCTCCGCGGTGGCGGTGTTCAGTGGCGCCAGCGTTAGCGCGATTGAATCCAGCCAGAGCATCATCCTGCTGACGCTGACCGTGTCCGGCCTGCATGACGGCAGCAGCGAAATCCTATCCATAGACGGCAGCAATGTGGCGCTGACCAACGGTAACTCGGTCACCACCAGCGGCAACGGCCTGAGCGTCACCGTCTCGCTCTCCGGCGGCACCGCTACCGTATCCATCAGCAGCAGCGGCATATCCGGCAGCACCGCGGCCAGCGTGGTCAACGGCATCACCTATCGAGACAGCAACGGCAGCCCCACCGCCGGCAACCGGGTGGTGACGCTGACCAGCGTCAAGGACAACGGCGGCACCAGCAATGGCGGCGTCGACACCACCACGCTGGCGCTGGCTTCTACCGTGAACGTCGCCGTGGTGCCGGTAGTGACCACCAGCGGCGGCAGCGCCGCCTTCACCTCCGGCGACAACACTGCCTCCACCCCGGTGGCGGTAGACAGTGGTCTCACCGTCGCCGACAGCGCCAGCCCCACCCTGGTCAGCGCCACCGTTTCCATCTCCGGCAACTTCCATAGCGGCGAGGACGTGCTGGCTTTCAGTAACGACGGCAGCACCATGGGCAACATCACCGCCAGCTACAACAGCGGCACCGGGGTGCTGACGCTGACGTCCAGCGGGGGCACCGCCACGCTGGCGCAGTGGCAGGCGGCTTTGCGCGCGGTGACCTACACCGACAGCGCGGTCAGTCCCAACACCGCCACTCGCACCATCAGCTTCCAGGTCAACGACGGCAACGCCAGCAGCAGTGCCGTGACGCGCACGGTGACGGTGACCGCCACCGATCAAACCCCGATCGCCACCGCCAGCGGCGGCAGCGCGGCCTTCACCGCCGGGGACAATACGACGTCCACGCCGGTGGCGGTGGACCCAGGCATTACGGTCAGCGATCTGGACAACACCACGCTGGCCAGCGCCACGGTGTCCATCAGCGGCAACTTCCAGAGCGGTCAGGACGTGTTGGCTTTCAGCAACACCAGCGCCATCACCTTCGGCAACATCACCGCCAGCTACAACAGCGGTACCGGGGTGTTGACGTTGACCTCCAGCGGCGCCACGGCGACGCTGGCGCAATGGCAGGCCGCACTGCGCGCGGTGACCTACACCGACAGCGCTGTGACGCCCAACACTGCCACCCGCACCGTCAGCTTCCAGGTCAACGACGGCAGCAAGAACAGCGTGGCGGTGACTCGCAGCGTGACGGTGGCCGCCACCGATCAAACCCCGATCGCCACCGCGAGCGGCGGCAGCGCGGCCTTCACCGCCGGGGACAATACGACGTCCACGCCGGTGGCGGTGGACACGGGCATTACAGTCAGCGACCTGGACAACACCACGCTGGCCAGCGCCCGAGTGTCCATCACCGGCAACTTCCATAGCGGCGAGGATGTGCTGGCCTTCAACAACAGCAATAGCAGCACCTACGGCAACATCACGGCCAGTTATAACGCCGGCACCGGAGTGCTGACGCTGACGTCCAGCGGCGCCACGGCGACGCTGGCGCAATGGCAGGCCGCACTGCGCGCGGTGACTTACACCGACACCGCGGTGACGCCCAATACCGCCACCCGCACCGTCAGCTTCAGTGTCAATGACGGTAGCAAGGATAGTGCCGCGGTAACACGCACGGTGACGGTGGCGGCGACGGACCAAACACCGATCGCCACCACCACTGGCAGCGCTGGGGCTTATGTCGTTGGCGGCGGAGCCACGCCGGTGGACGGCGGCCTCACCGTTTCTGATCGGGACAACACCACGCTGGCCAGCGCCACGGTGGCGATTACCGGCAACTTCCATAGCGGCGAGGACGTGCTGGCCTTCAGCAACACCAGTAGCAGCGCCTTCGGCAATATCACGGCCAGTTATAACGCTGGCACCGGGGTACTGACGCTGACGTCCAGCGGCGCGACGGCCACCTTGGCGCAATGGCAGGCGGCCTTGCGCGCGGTCACTTACAACGACACCGCGGGCTCTCCCAACACCGCCACTCGCACTATCGGTTTCAGCGTTAGCGACGGCATCAAAACCAGCGCGACGGCGAGCCGGGCGATAGCGGTGCAGCTAGTGCCGCCTAGCGTCAGCGGTTTGACCGCCGGCACCGATACTGGCAGCAGCCATAGCGATGGCATCACCAGTAACACCACGCCCACGGTCACCGGTACCGCGATCGCCAACAGCCTCGTCACCATCTATGTCGATGGGGTGCCGATCGACGGGGTCACTGCGGATGGGAGCGGAGCATGGAGCTACAGCTTCGTCTCCAGTCTGACGTCCGGCTCGCACGCTATTACCGCCGTGGTTAGCAGCGGCGGGGTCAGCAGTGGTCAATCCAGCGCCTATAACGTGGTGATCGACACCAGCGCGCCGTCCACGCCGTCCGGTGTGGCGCTGAATAGCGCCACCGATACCGGGTCCAGCCACAGCGATGGCATCACCGGCAACAACCAGCCCACGGTCACCGGCACGGCGGAGGCCAATAGCACGGTGACGGTATACGTGGACGGGACGGCGGTGGGCACGGCGACGGCGGACGGCAGCGGGGCCTGGAGCTATAACATTGCCACGCCCCTGAGCGACGGCAATCACAGCATCCGCACCACCGCCACCGACCTGGCCGGCAACGCCAGCGGCCAGTCGACGGCTTACAGCATTACCGTGGATACCGCAGCGCCTGCGGCGCCCAGTGGCGTTGGCCTGAGCAGCGCGACTGATACCGGCTCCAGCCACAGCGATGGCATCACCGGCAACAACCAGCCCACGGTCACCGGCACGGCGGAGGCCAATAGCACGGTGACAGTCTATGTGGACGGTACTGCGGTGGGCACGACGACGGCGGACGGCAGCGGGGCCTGGAGCTATAACATCGCCACGCCGCTGAGCGACGGCAATCACAGCATCCGCACCACCGCCACCGACCTGGCCGGCAACGCCAGCGGCCAGTCGACGGCTTACAGCATTACCGTGGATACCGCAGCGCCTGCGGCACCTAGCGGCGTTGGCCTGAGCAGCGCGACTGATACCGGGTCCAGCCACAGCGACGGCATCACCGGCAACAACCAGCCGACGATTACCGGCACGGCGGAAGCCAATAGCACGGTGACGGTGTACGTGGATGGCACGGCGGTGGGCACGGCGACGGCGGATGGGAGCGGGACCTGGAACTTTAACATTGCCACGCCACTGAGCGACGGCAATCACAGTATCCGCGCCACCGCCACCGACCTGGCCGGCAATGCCAGCGGCCAGTCCACCTCGCGCAGCATCACAGTGGACACCAGTGCGCCTGCCGCGCCTAGCGGCGTTGGCCTGAGCAGCGCGACTGATACCGGGTCCAGCCACAGCGACGGCATCACCGGCAACAACCAGCCCACGGTCACTGGCACGGCGGAAGCCAATAGCACGGTGACGGTCTATGTGGACGGCACGGCGGTGGGCACGGCGACGGCGGACGGCAGCGGGGTATGGAGCTACAACCTGAGCAGCGCTCTGGCGGATGGCAATCACAGCATCCGCACCACCGCCACCGATTTGGCGGGCAACGCCAGCGGTCAATCGACGACCTACGTCATCACGGTGGACACCACCGCGCCGAACCGCCCGGCGAATACTGGTCTGACCCAGGCCACGGACTCCGGTGCCAGCAACCGGGACGGCATCACCAATGTCAACCGCCCCAGCGTCACTGGCTTGGCCGAGGCTGGCAGCAAGGTGGCTGTGTTTATCGACGGCGTGCAGGTAGGTACTGCCACCGCCGACGGCAGCGGCGTCTGGTTGTTTAATCTGAGTCAGGCGTTGGCGGACGGCAACCATAGCGTGCGCGCCACGGCTACCGACGTGGCCGGCAACATCAGCGCGCAGTCGGCGTCGTTCACGTTCACCGTGGATACCGCCGCGCCGGCGCCGCAGTCCTTCACCCAGTTGGACCCGGTTTCCAGCTCCGCCAGCAGCCTGCGCTACGACCTGGTGCTGAACAAACCCATCGTCGGCCTGAATGCCAGCGATCTGAGCGTGATCACCAGCGGCGGCGCTCGCGCCAGCATCGGCAATATCATCCGCATCAGCGATAGCCACTATGTGGTGCAGTTGACCGGGGTGGGCGGCGTAGGCTCAGTGGCGCTGGCGCTCAAGTCCGGCGCGGCGGCTGATCTGGCCGGCAATGTGACCCAGCAGCAGACGGTGGCTCCAGCCTATCAACTGAGCTCCGCCACCACGGTGGTGCTGCCGCCGCTGCAGCCGGCGGAAGCGCCGCCGCAGCCCAACACGGCGCCGGTCATCAACATCGCGCCCATTACGCCCAATATCGTGCTGGCCGCGGTGAGCGGCGTGGGCAACGGCCCCGCGCAGACGCCGCAAGGCCCTGTCGGGCCTCTGACGAGCAATCCCGTTCAGGTTTCCTTTGGTCAGGACCGTTTTGCCCCGACGCCCAGCGAGCCGTTTGGACGCGGCAACGCCGGTCTGCCCTTTGTTTCCAATCTGGGCGGCACCTCGGGCGCGCCGCTGCAAGTAATGCCGGATTTGGGCGTAAGGCCGCTGGTGGCCGGGCAGGGCTTCAACTTCAGCCTGCCTCCCGGCACCGTGATTACCCGCAACCCGGACGCGGTGCTGAATATTCAGGTGCGTCAGAGCAATGGTCAGCCGCTGCCGACCTGGCTGAAGTTCGATCCTCAGACCGGCCGTTTCAGCGGCACGCCGCCGGCGGGCTGGAACCGATCCCTGTCTTTGGAAGTGACGGTCAGCGACCAAAACGGCCATCGCGGCGTTACGCATATGCAGTTGAAAACCGGCGCGGGCGAACGGGCGGCCGCGGCAACGGCAACGGCAACGGAGAAGGTCGCGGCGGCTGGCAAGCCGGCTTTGCATGAGCAATTCCGCCAGCACGGCAGACCCGCGTTCGACCAGCAGATCGCCGAATGGCTGCAGGCGGAGGACGTGGTTTGACCGCGGGTTTCATCCATAACTTCACTAAACAAACAAACGCGCAGGGGACGATATGAAGCAACAAACACAGGGGGGAGGGGCCGGCCTCGGCGTTCTTCGAACGCTGGCCGCGCTGACCGCGTTGGCTTTGACCGGTTGCGCGGTCACGCCCACGCCGATGAGCCTGGGAGATCGCCAAGCCACGCTGGCGGCGGACCGCCAGGCCATGTTCGGCAGCCAGGAGCCGCTGGCCGGTCCGGTAACCTTGCAAGAGGCGATGGCGCGCGCGTTGAAGTACAACCTGGATTACCGGGTCAAGTTGATGGAGGAGGCGATGGCGCAGCGCCAGCTGGACCTGTCCAGCCTGGACATGCTGCCCAAGCTGGCGCTGGCCGCCGGCTACACCGCGCGCAACAAGGACAACGCCTCCTCGTCGCAAAACGTCGCCACCGGCGAGCAATCGCTGGTGCCGTCCATCTCCTCGGAGAAGCGCAGCCATACCGCGGACCTCAACTTGAGCTGGAACGTGCTGGACTTCGGCGTCAGCTACTACACCGCGCAGCAGCAGTCCGACCGCATGCTGATCCTGCAGCAGCGCAAGCGCAAAGTGGCGCAGCAATTGATGCAGCAAGTGCGTGAAGCCTGGTGGCAGGCAGTGGGCGCGCAACAGCTGGAGGGCCGCATCGATTCGCTGCTGGCCGAAACCAACCGCGCGTTGGAAGACGCGAGACAGGTGGAGAAGCAGAAGCTGCGCGCGCCGCTGGAAGCGCTGAACTACCGCCGCCAACTGCTGGACGTGATCCGTCAGATGGGCATGATCCGCAACGCGCTGGCCCAGGCCAAACCCAAGCTGGCCGCCATCATGAACGTGCCCCCTGGCACCGATTTCAAGGTGGCGGTGCCGGAAGGGCTGCCCACGCCGACCTTGGGGCTGAACCTGGAGCAGATGGAGGAAATGGCCCTGCTGAACCGACCGGAATTGAACGAGGCGCGTTACAACGAGCGCATCGGCGTCACCGAAACCCGCAAGGCCATCGCCAAACTGCTGCCGGGCCTGGAATTCAGCATCGGACAGAACTACGACAGCAATAAATTCCTGGTCAACAACTCTTGGAGCGACGCCGGCCTGCGCATCAGCTGGAACCTGCTCAATCTGTTCAGCGCCGGGCCGATCACCAAAGCCGCCGACGCCCAGCTGCAAGTGGCCAAGACCCAGCGCATGGCGCTTAACATGGCGGTGTTGACCCAGGTGCACGTGGCTTATCTGGACCTCAAGGGCCGTTCACGCCAGTTCTCGCTGGAGCAAGAGCTCAACGACGTGGAACAACGCATCTACGTGCAGAACCGCAACGCCACCGACAGCGGCGTGCAGGGCCGCCTGCCGGCGATCCTGGCCGACGCCAACGCGGTATTCTCTACGCTGCGCTTGTACCAAAGCTACGGCGATCTGCAAAACGCCTACGGCCAGATGGGCTCCAGCCTGGGGATGGACCCGCTGCCGGAAAGCACCGCCAGCTATGATCTGCCGGCTTTGTCCGCCGCCTTCAAAGGCGCGGAAACGCGTTGGCAGGGGCAGGTGGCGGGGAGCAAACCATGAAGTTGACGGTATTTCGGACCGCGGTTTGCCTGCTGGTGGCCGGCTGGGCTCAGGCGGCGACGCCGCCGGCCAAACCGTTGCCGGCGCCGGTGACCAACGCCAGCGACGGCCGCATCCGCGTGCAGTTGATGGCGCGCAACGCCGTGACCCTCTCCGGCGAGGTGGCGGCCAAAATCGCGGCCTTGCCGGTGCCTGAGGGCGCCAGCTTCAGCAAGGGCCAGGCTTTGGTGCAATTCGACTGCGGCAGTTATCGCGCCCAGCTGCGCAAATCCCAGGCCTCGCTGGAGGCCGCCAGCCAGTTGCTCAAGGTGAACAACCAACTGGCCAAGCTCAATTCCGCCGGCGCGTTGGACGTGGCCCAGGCCCAGGGCAAAGCCAAGGAAGCGGCCGCGGACGCCAGCTATATGCAGACCATCGTAGGCAAATGCGTGATCAGCGCGCCGTTCAACGGCCGCGTGGCGCGCCGCATCGCCGCCGTGCACCAATACGTCAGCCCGGGCAATCCGGTGTTGGACATCGTCGATTCCGGCTCGCTGGAACTACGCATGCTGGTGCCGTCCAAATGGCTGGCCAAGCTCAAGCCCGGCAGCAAGTTCACCGTGGCGGTGGACGAGTTGGGCGCCAGCTTCCCGGCCAGGATAGAACGCCTGGGCGCGCAGATAGACCCGGTCAGCCAATCCATCCTCGCGGTGGGCATCATCGAGGGCAACGGCGCCAGTCTGTTGCCGGGGATGAGCGGCTGGGCCAGCTTCAAGTAGGCGGTGCATGGGGCACGCCGATAGAAGCCGGGAACTGGCCGGCCTGCTGCAGTTGCTGCACCGCGCGCGCGACGCGGTCAGCGCAGAGCAACTGGGTTTCATCATCGTCAACGAAAGCCAGCAATTGCTGCCATACCGCCAGGCGGTGGTATGGCGCGAGGGCCTGCATCGCCATGTGACCGCATTGTCCGGCCTGGCGGAGCTGGATCCCACCGCGCCTTACATGCAATGGCTGTCCTGCGTCTTCCGCCATTTGGCGGAGGCCGGCGGGCAGGAAGCCGGACAGGACAGCCGCTTGCTCGAAGCCGGCGACCTGCCGACGGCGCTGGCCGAGGATTGGTCTTCCTGGCTGCCAGCCCACGCGCTGTGGCTGCCTCTGGGCGAGCAGGGCGCCTGGCTGCTGGCGCGGGAAATGCCGTGGAGCGATTACGAGCGCAAGCTGGCGGAAGAGTTGGCTCATGGCTATGGCCATGCGCTGCTGCGCTTCGCGCCCAGACGCAACTGGCGGGAGCTGGCGGGGCAATGGCTGAGGCCCGGTCGCAAGCAGAGGAGATTGCTCATCGCGGCGTTGTTGCTGGCCTGCATGCCGATTCGCCTCAGCGTGTTGGCGCGCGGAGAGGTGACGCCGCAAAACCCGGTGCTGCTGCGCGCGCCGCTCAGCGGGGTGATAGATCGCATCCAGGTGCAACCCAATCAGCGCGTCAAAGCAGGCGATCCCTTGTTTGATCTGGACGCCACCTCGCTGGCCGGTCAGTTCGCCATGGCCGCGCGCGAGCGAGACGCCGCGCAGGAAAGCTTTCGGGCCAGCGCCCAACTGGCGGTCACTGACGACAAGGGCAAGCTGGCCATGGCGCAGGACCGCGCCAAGCTCGAAGAAAAAAGCATCGCCGCCGAATACACCGGCCTGGAGCTGCAAAGATTGCACGTCACCGCGCCCAGCGCCGGCGTAGTGGTGTTTTCCGATCGCAACGACTGGCAGGGCAAGGCGGTGACGGTAGGTGAAAAAGTGATGACCCTGGCGGACCCCGCCCATGTGGAACTGGCCGCCTGGCTGCCGGCGGCGGAGGCCATAGACGTGGCCCCCGGCGGCAAGATCACCCTCTACCCCAATGCCTCGCCCACCGAGTCCTATGACGCCGAAATCATCCGCGTCGCCTATAAGGCCGAGGCGGTGGAGGGCGGCCTGCTTGCCTACCGGCTGCAAGCACGCTTCGTTGACGGCGACAAGCCGCGGTTGGGGCAGATGGGCACCGCCCGCGTCTACGGCGACTGGGTGCCGCTGATTTATTACGCTTTGCGCAGGCCGCTGACCGCCGCGCGGCAATGGCTGGGGTGGTGAGCATGCCATCTCCCGCCTTGCCCGCGCTGCGTCAGGAGCTGACGCTGCATCCCGGCCCGGTGCTGGCCGACGGCGCGCCCAGCTGGACCTTGCACGATCCCTGCGCTCACCGCTTTTATCAACTGGGCTGGGCCAGTTTCGAAATCCTGTCGCGCTGGCGGCTGGGCACCGCCGAGGCGGTGCTGCAAGCCGTCAATGCCGAAACCACGCTGCAACTTGGCGCTGAAGACATCGAAGCCGTGTTGTTATTTTTGTCCCGCCACCAACTGCTGCAGGCCGTCAGCGTCGAGCAGAACGGCTGGCTGTGGCAGTTGCGCGAGGCCAACCGCCCCAGTCGCGCGATGTGGCTGTTGAAGAATTACCTGTTCTTCCGGGTGCCGCTGTTGAGGCCGGAGGCTCTGCTCAATCGCCTGCTGCCGTGGACCGGCTGGCTGTTCCATCCGCGTTTCTGGCTGGCGATGGGAGCGGTGCTGCTGCTGGCGTTGGCCTTGGTATCCCGGCGCTGGGACGAGTTCACCCATACTTTTTCCGCCTATGGCGGGGTCAGCGCCGCCATAGGCATCGGCTTGTCGCTGAGCGTGGCCAAAATCCTGCATGAAATGGGGCATGCGCTGACCGCGCGCCACTTCGGTTGCCGGGTGCCGGCCATGGGGGTGGCGTTTTTGGTGATGATGCCGGTGCTCTACACCGACACCAACGACGCGTGGAAGCTGAACTCGCGCCGTCAACGGCTGCTGATCGGCGGCGCCGGCATGCTGGCGGAGCTGGTTCTGGCCGCTTGGGCCACCTTGTTATGGAGCTTCTTGCCGGACGGCCCATTGCGAGCGGGGGTTTTCCTGTTGGCCACTACCACTTGGCTGGCGACGTTGGCGATCAACGCCAGCCCCTTCATGCGCTTTGACGGTTATTTTTTGCTGGCGGACTATCTTGGCCTGCCCAACCTGCATAACCGCGCTTTCGCGCTGGCGCGCTGGCAGTTGCGCAAAACGCTGTTGGGGCTGGACGACCCGGTGCCGGAGCACTTCCCGGCCGCGCGCCGACGCGGGCTGATTCTGTTCGCGTGGGCCACTTGGCTGTACCGGCTGGTGTTGTTTCTTTCCATCGCCTTCCTGGTCTATCACTTGTTCTTCAAGGCCTTGGGCATGCTGTTGCTGGCGGTGGAGCTGGGATGGTTCATCGCCCGCCCGGTGGTGGGCGAACTGATGGTGTGGTGGCAGCGCCGAACCGATCTGCGCTGGGGCCGCGCAACCCGCCGCAGCGCCGCGGCCTTGCTAGTCCTGACGCTGGCGCTGATTCTGCCGTGGCAGCGCGAGGTGGCCAGCCCGGCGGTGCTGGGCGCCTTGCAGTCCCAGGGTTTGTACGCGCCGGCGGCAGGCGAAGTGGCCGAAGTGTTGGTGCGCGACGGCCAACTGGTCAAGGCGGGGCAGGTCATGGCCAGGCTCAGCTCGCCGATGCTGGAGGCGCAACTGGCGCTGGCCGGCGCCCGCGAGCGAGATCTGGCCTGGCAGACCGCGCAGCAACCGTTCAACCTGGAGCTGCAACAGCGTGGCCCCGCCTTGCGCAAGCAATGGCAGGTGGCGCAGGAACAAGTGGCCGCTTTGCGCCAGCAAATGGCCAGGCTCACCCTGGCGGCGCCTTTCGCCGGTCGGGTCGTGGACGTCAGCGACGCGCTGCGCGCGGGGACCGCGCTGGCCGAGGGCGAGCACCTGCTGGATGTGGTGGGGCCCGAAGGGGTCAAGGGCGAAGCCTTTATCGAGGAGGCGGCGCTGAACGGACTCAAGCCGGGGCATGTCGCCCGCTTCGTCGCCGACGGCGGGGAGTTTTGGAGCGTGGAATGCAGGCTGGGCCAGATCGACAGGCTTAATCTGCCCTTGCTGGATCAGCCCTTGCTGGCCTCTACCTATGGCGGGCCGGTTCCCACCGAGCAACGGGACCGCGGCCTGGTGCCGCTGGCGGCCACCTTCCGCGTGCGCCTGGAGCGCTGCGACCGCCGCGGCGCGCCGCTGCGGGAACTGGCCGGCGTAGCGAGGCTGCAAGGCGAGCGTTACAGCTTGCTGGAACGCGGGGCGCGTCAGTTGCTGGCGGTGTTTCGCCGGGAAGCGGGGTTGTAAGAACCAGCTCAAAGCCTGCTGCGTTCCGGCGAGACGGCGTTAAAAATGAGCTCAAAATGCTCATGCACCGTGCGCGCACTCCGCTTTCTCAGCCGTTTTCGCCTGATTTGCAAGATATTGCGCGTGCTGGCGCGTAGAACGAAACGGGCGCGCCGCCGGCGCGTCCCGCAACAGGTTTTGGAAAGGAGCCGTTCATCATGTCCTCATTCTTGAACACTTCCTCGCTGGCCGAAGGCTTGCATCTACGCCCGGCGCGGCATCTCGACGAGGCCTTCATTGCCGGCCTCTACCGCAGCGCGCGCCCGGATCTGCAACTGATAGACGGAGAGGAGGAACTGATCCGCACCGTACAGGAACAGCAATACCAGGTGCTGCAACGCGGCGCAGGCGACAACTATCCGGATGCGATGCACTTCGTCATCGAAAAAACCGGGACTAGCGTCGGCGTGGTGATGGTGGATTTCGGCCATAACGAAGTGCGCATCATCTTCCTGGCCATGGTGCCGGAAGCGCGCGGCCTGGGTTACGGCAAGGAAGTACTGATGGGCTTGCAGCAGGCGGCCTGGCAAGTGCGCGCGCCGCTGGCGGTCGTGGTTTGGCACAGCAATGTGCAAGCGCGCCGGCTCTATCACCAATTGGGTTTTGTGCTGGAAGAAGCCGGCGACATGGCGGACAAGCTGGTGTGGCGACCCGAGCGCCACTCGCCGCGGGGCGAGGTTCGGGTCGGGTTGTAGCGTCGGCGGCCTGACGGGAGCGGCCACTCCCGGCGGGCCGGCTTAGAGCCTGTTTACGATCTTGATCGCGCGCGCCTTGAAGCGGCTGCTCAGTTGAAAGGCAGCTGGAAGTAGGCCAGCGCCGGGTCGCGTCCGGCGGGAATCACCCGGCCTATCCATACCAGATCCAGGCGGATGGCGTCGCTGTGCTCGGTGGCGGGCAGCTCCAGTTGACCCACAGCGTCCTCCAGGTTGGTGGCGCCTTCGGTGGCCAGTTCCACCACAAAAGGCGTGCGCCGCGCGGTCTGGTGCGGCGATTGAGCCTGCGGCCGTAGCTTCACGGCCTGCACCTGCAGCGAAATATCGGGATGTTGCGGGTTGCGGAAGATGCAGTATTTGCCGAGCAGATGCATGAAATCTTCGGCTTGGACGGTGGCGAGCATGGCGAGATCCCCCTGAAGACAAAGGCCGCCGCCCCTGCGCGGAGAGGCGGCCGGAAGCGGCGCAACGCCGCGTATTGTGATTATGGACGAACCGGATACAGGCCGTTGATGGCGATACAGAAATTCAGCGCCAGGAAGGGGTTGAGCACGCTGACCGGAGCGTTGCCGCCGGTCAGATCGGTATTGCCGGTGGCGGACAAGCCCTGCACCGAAACCGGATTGTTGAGCGCCGTGGACCAGATGGTGGCCAAGCCGGTGCCGGCGCCGGAAGCGCCCAAGTAGGGGTTGCTGGCGCTGGGCGCGCTGGCCGGGGTGGCCGGCGTCGGCGTGCCGGCGGCGTGGAAGGTTACTGCCATGGAGGTGGCGGTATGGGAGTGAGCCGGCAAGTTGGCCACGCTGAGCGCCACGTTTTGGGTGCCGCCGAACTGGCCGGGGTTGTAGGCAGGCAGATTATAGGCGGGCTGGGCGGGGCCGGTGCCAATCGCCATGCGGCCGGTCAGGTTGGGCAGCTTGAAGTTTTGCGACGCGGTGCCGCCGTAGAGCGTGCCCAGCAGCGAGTACAAGGCTTCGTACTGCGATACCTGATAGGTCTGGCCCTGGCACAGCGCCCAGTCTTGCGGCGCGTAATTGAAGCCGTAGACCGTAATAGTGCCCATGTATGCGTCCATGTGTTCCTCCTGCGAGTGATCCGCCTGGCGGTTGCCAGATGGGAAAACCGTGTTTCAAAGTGAAGCCGGCTGCCGCGCTTGAGACCGCTTGGAGCCAAGCGGGGCTTCGCGGCGACCGGGCGTTTTTGAAAGCGCTTGTCCTAGGTGTAGCCCAGCGCCCTGTTAATGCAATACGCATTTCCACTGCTTATTTTTTTGATATTTATCTGCTACGTGTGGGGTTTTGGCGTGAAAAAAATACATATAGCATGATTATTGGCTAGTGGTTTAGTGAATGTGTTTAATAGATTGCGATGGCGCGGCATCGCTGTCTAAGATGCCGGCATGCTTGTCTTGATCGCACTGCTATGCGGCATTGCTATTTGCGCCGCCTTGCCGGCCTTGCCCGCTGCGACGGGGTGCTTGGGCCTGGCTGTGGGCGCTGCGGCGCTGGCGGCTTGCCTGCCGTTGCGGGCGCGGCCTTGGGCCGCCCTGATTCCCGCCTTTCTGCTGGGGCTAGGCTATGCTGCCTGGCGCGCCGACTACCGCATGGCGCAGCAACTGCCGGCCGATTGGCAGCAGCGGTCCATCGTTTTCGTCGGCGAGGTGCGCGGCCTGCCGCAGGCCGGGGAGTATGGGACGCGGCTGATCATGGAGGTGGAGCGCACGCTGACACCGGGCGTCAAGCTGCCGCAAACCGTGCGGCTTACGGATTTTCTTCAGCGCGATTGGCCAACAGGCAGCCGCTGGCGGGCGGAAGCGCGCTTCAAGCGCAGCCGCGGCACGGCCAATCCATTCGGTTTCGACGTTGAACAATGGCAGTGGTCGGAAGGTGTGTTAGCCAGCGGTTCGTTGAGACCGGGCGAGCGCCGGCTGGAGGACAGCCGCGCGCCTCTGGCCTGGGTGGATTGCGCGCGCGCCGCTCTGGTGGCGCGCATAGAGCGGGTGTTGGGCGAGTCGCGCGAAGCGGCCCTGATCGCCGCGTTGACGGTGGGCGCGCAGCAGCGTGTGGCGCGAGAGGATTGGGGTTTGTTCGCCGCCACCGGCCTGACTCATCTGGTTTCGATCTCCGGCCTGCACATCACCATGCTGGCGGGTTTGGCGGCGACGGCGCTGGCCTGGTTGTCGCGAAGGCTGCCGGTCTTAGGCTTTCCGCCGCGCTTGCTGATCGCCGGCGGGGCTTTTCTGACGGCGGCGGCCTATGCCTTGCTGGCTGGTTTTTCGGTGCCGACCCAGCGCACGCTGTTCATGTTGGGCGTCGGACTGGCCTCCCTGTGCCTGCGGCGCGGCTTGTCGCCGTTTCGCATCTGGTGGCTGGCCTTGGCGGTAGTCTTGCTGATGGATCCTTTCTGCGTGCTAGCGCCTGGCGTCTGGCTGTCTTTCGGCCTGGTAGCCGCCTTGATGGCCAGTTCCATCGCCAGACGCCGCGCGCCGGGCAAATGGCGGGCGGCGTTGGCGGGACAGTGGGCGGCGGGCGTATGCACGCTGGCGCCGCTGGCTTGGTGGTTCGGCGGCATTCCGCTGGTGTCGCCGCTGGCCAACGCGCTGGGCATCCCCTATGTGTCGGTGTTGCTGACGCCGCTGGCTTTGGCCGCCGCCTTGTTGCCGTTGGAGTGGCCGCTGCATTTGGCCGCTTGGCTGGTGCGCGGCTTTTACTGGGGGGTGGAGTGGTTGGCGCAAGCGCCGGCCATGTCCTTGGCCGGAACGCCTCTGCCGCTGTTCTTGCTGGCCTTGCTTGGGTCGGTGTGGCTGATCGCCCCGCGAGGCGTGCCGGGACGAGGGTTGGCGGCTTTGATGTTGCTGCCGATGTTGGCTTATCAGCCCCCGCCGCCGGCACAGGGGGAATTCCGCGCCACCATGATGGATGTGGGCCAGGGCCTGGCGGTGCTGGTGCAAACCCGGAACCGTTCCTTGTTGTTCGATACGGGGCTTGGCGGGGCAGAGAGAATCCTGTTGCCGCAGTTGCGCGGTTTGGGCGTCAAGGCATTGGATAGCCTGGTGCTGTCGCATCACCATAGCGATCACGACGGCGCCGCTGCCGAGCTGGCTACGGCCTTGCCGGTGGGGCGAGTGCTGGCCGGCCAGCCGGAGTCCTTGCCAGAGCTGGGGTTGAGCGGCGAGGGCTGCCGTCCTGGACAGAGCTGGGCATGGGACGGGGTGCGTTTCGATGTGCTGGGCCCGCCGGACACGGCGCCGGCCAACGACGAGAACGCGCAGAGCTGTATTTTGCGAGTGGCCGGCATGAAACACGAGCTCTTGCTCAGCGGCGATGCGCCGGAGGCGGTGGAGCGCATGTTGGCCGCTCAGCCTGGGCTGCGCCTGCGCAGCACGGTGTTGGCCGCCGGCCACCATGGCAGCCGCACCTCCACCGGAGCCGCCTGGTTGGCGGCGGCGCAGCCGGAAGTGGTCTTGATCAGCGCCGGGTACCTGAACCGTTACCGCCATCCGCATCCGTCGGTGCTGAGGCGGGTGGAGGAGGCTGGGATCGCCGTGTTGCGCACCGATCTGGACGGCGCGCTGACTTTGGAGTTCGGCGACGGGGTGGAGTGGAGCTGCCTGCGCGACAGCCAGCGCCGTTATTGGCGCGAGCGCGGCGATTGCGGCGAGCCGCCTTGAACCTAGAGCTTGGCGGACACACGGGGGACGCCGCGGCAGGCATGGCGCCGATTCTCATTCCCCGCTGTTGACGTGGGCCACCACGATATTGCCCTGCCCCTGGTAGTGCAAGCCGTCAAAGGAGAGTTTGCGCGCGATCAGGATGCCGCGACCGTGGCTGGACATCAGCGAGGCGGGTTCGGCGTTCTGGTAGCGTTCCCAATCAAAGCCCGAGCCCATGTCGCTGATAGTGAAACGCATCTGTTCCGGTTCGCGGCTGAAATCCACGGAGACCTGGCGCAGTCCCAGCACCGGGTCCTGCATGCGGCGAGCCAGCTCGGCTTCCCACTGCCCTTCGGCCATGTAGTGGCTTTTTTCGTCGAAGCTGATGTCCAGGTTGCCGTGCTCGATGGCGTTGACCAGTAGTTCGAACAGACCGGTGGCCACTCGCTCCGGATGGGCGCAGGTTTTTGCCAACAAGGCGGTGATGGTTTGGGCTTCCTTGTGGCTGCGGCAGGTGAAGGAGGCCTTGTTCAGATGACGCAAGGCATCGACGTGTAGGTTGGCCAGCTCGCGGAAATGGGCGTAGCGGTCCCAGTGGCCTATCGCCGCTTCGACGATGGCGAGCAGCATGTCACGGGAAAACGGTTTGGTCAGGTAGTAGAAGGCGCCTGCGGCCAGCCCTTCCTGCACGCTTGAGGCCGCCCCCATGGCGGTTTGCATGATGACCGGCAAAAACTCAAGCCGCGGCTCGCTTTTGATGCGTCTGAGCACATCGAAACCGCTGATGCCGGGCATCATCTTGTCCAGCAGAACGGTGGAGAAAGTTTCGCCTTCGCGTTGCAGGATGGCCAGCGCGGTTTCGCCGTCCTCCGCCTGGACGACTTCGTGGCCGGCGTCCTGCAGCAGCTCTGCCATCAGCTCCAGATTGAAGGGTTCGTCGTCAACGAGTAGTAGTTTGTGGGGCATGGTTGGTGTCCTCCGTGGCGCCGGCTGGCCGGGTGCGCGGAATGATGAAGGTGAACAGCGCGCCGTGCGTCGGCAAATTGCTGGCGAAGATGCGTCCATGGTGGGCGGTGATGATTTCGCGGCAAATGGCCAGCCCCAGGCCGGTGCCGCCGGCGCCGGTCTTGGTGCTGCTGCTCTGGATGAATTTGTCGAAAATGCTTTCCAGCTCGGACTCCGGCACGCCGGGGCCGGCGTCTTCCACGGTGACGAGAATGTTCTCGCCGTCGGCGTCCTGGCGCAGGCAGGCGTTGACGCCGATTTCACCGCCGCGGGGGCTGAACTTGATGGCGTTGGACAACAGGTTGCGCATCACTTGGCCGATACGGAAGGGATCGATGTCGGCGTTCAGCGGTTCTGGCGAGCAGTTCAGATCGATGCGGATCTCGTTGAGCGCGGCCAGCGGCGTCATTTCGTCGCAGATATCGCGCAGGCATTGGCACAGATTGTTGCGGTTCATGGTGTATTCCATGCGGCCCACTTCCATCTTGGCCAGGTCAAGCAAATCGTTGAGCAGCGTCAGCAGCCGGTTGCCGCTGCTCTGGATGCGGCTGAAGTATTGCGCCATCTTGTCGTCGTTCTGCCCGCGCGAGCGGGCCTGACCCATCTCGGTAAAACCGAGGATGGCGTGCAGCGGCGTGCGCAGCTCATGGGACATATTGGCCAGGAATTCGGTTTTGGCGCGGCTGTTTTCCTCGGCCAGCACTTTGGCGTGGCGCAGAGTTTCCTCCAGCGCGCGCTGAGCGGAGAAATCCTGGTACAGCCAGATGGTGCCGAGCTTGGGCACCGAGGGGTTGATGGCCTTGCCGTACAGCCGGCACCAGAACAGCTTGCCGGTGCCGGTGCGCAGTCTTTGTTCGGTTTGCACCACCTTGCCGTCGTTGAGCAGGCTGTACAACGCTTTGCCGGTGCGCTCCCATTGTTCCGGCGATTCGAAGAAGGGCATCGTGCTTTGGCCCAGGATGGCTTCCTCACGCTGCTCGAACAGATCGAGGAAGGCGCGGTTCACCTGGAGCAGGTTGCGGTCCACGATGTAGGCCATCGCCATCGGGCTGGCGTCCAGCAGCGCGGACAGCTGGCGGCTTTGCACTTCCACCTGCTCGGCCAGACTGTTTTTCAGCTCGATCAGCGCCGCTTCTTGTTCCTTGCGGATGGAAATGTCGCGGCAGACCACCACGTAGAACCAATCGTCCGGCAGGGTGACCCGGCTGAGCGAGAGCTCCACCGGCAGCAGATGCTCGTCGCTGCGGCGCAAGCTGGCTTCGAAGGGCCGGCCTTCATGCTCTTGGGCGATGTGTTCGAAGCTGCGCGCCGGATTGCGGTCGTACAACTCGTCCAGCAGTTTGCCTATCGGCAGTTGGCGCACCATGTCCGCCGACTGGCCGATCAAGCGAACCGCCGCCGGGTTGATCTGCAAGACCAGGCCTTGGTGGTCTATCAGGATGATGGCGTCGGAACTGGCCTGCAGAATGGCGCGTTGGCGCGCCTCGCTCTGCGCCAGCGCTTGCTCGGACATCACCCTGTCGTTGATTTGCTCGCGCAGCGTGCGCGTATTCATCTCCAGCTGCTGCTGGCTGCGCTTGAGCTGATCCTGCATCCGGCGGCGGGATTGGGCTTGTTGTTGCTGGAACCAGAACATCGCCAGCAAAAAGCCGGCGGTAGTGGCCAGGATGGCCCAGTGGGTCAGACGCATGCCGGGATTGGCCACGCCTTGAGGATAAGCGCCGAACAAGATCTCGTTGCCGCCCAGGTTGTGGCGAATGGTGTACAAGGGCGGCATGGACGGCAACGGCCGGGTGGGCTGAGAGTCCAGCAAGGGCGCGTCGGGCTGCTCCTGGGTCCAGGCGACAATGCGCACATGGCGCAAGGGGCTGGCGGTGCCGGGTTCGCGCTGGCTGTCCTGAATCAGCTTGTCCTTGCGCAGATTCAACAGCAGCAGCGTGTTGTCGTCGTTTAGCCGCACCACGATGTCCAGACGGCTGCCATTGCTGCCGGGCAGCGTGGTCGGCATCAGCACCGGTTGGGTGCTGTGGCGCGCCAGGTCCATTTTGCGGCGGGCATTGCCGACGCCGCCCAGGTCCAGGCCTTGCGGCAAGGCGTTGCTGTCGTCAGGCAGATAACTGGAGATCGGATAGTACAGCGGGCGGCGCGGGCTGGGCGCCAGATGCCGGTCCTGGAGCACGCGAATACTATTGGCGATGCGGCTCTCGAACGCCTCGCGCTGCTCCGGGCGCACATATTCGATGATGCCCAGTCCGCCGAACGGCGTATCGTCGCGTATGGTGCTGCGCGCGAGCACGGCCAGAGAGCGTGGCTGGGGGCTGTTGGCCAGGCTTTGCGCCAGCACGGCGGAGTGGTCCAGCATCGCTTGCACTCGCACGCGCAGCAATTCGGCGCTCAGCTCGCCCCAGTAATGCTGACGGTCGATGAGCTCGGCGCGTTCATCGTTGATCATCAGCCAATATTCGGCGGACAGCAGGCCGACGCTCAGCAGGCCGCTAATCACCAGCGAGCTCAGGCGATTCAAGGAAAGCCGCCTCCGCGCAAGCCGGCAGACGGCGATCCGGGGCGCTTAGGTTCGCCGTCCATCCTGCGCCAGCTCCTGGTAAAGAGCCTCGAACTCGCGCGACAGTTTGTGGCGTGGGTCCAGGTACACCATGGGAAGCGCCGCATCGTGTGACTCCCGGATTTTCACGGATGAAGACAACGGAGAGGACAGCACCGGCAGGCCTTCTTGCTTAAGTTCCTCCACCAGGCGCACCGGCAAGCTGGCCCGGGCCTGGAACTGGTTGACCACGATGCCTTCAATGAACAGCTCGGGGTTGTGGTCGGCGCGAATTTCCTCGGTGTTCACTTTCAGGTTATAGAGGGCCTGGCGGGAAAAGGCATCGCAGTCGAAGGGAATCAGGCAGCGGTCCGCGGCGATTAAGGCTGAGCGGGTGAAGAAGTTTAAAGCCGGCGGAGTGTCGATCCAGATTTCATCGAACTGGCCGCTCAAACTGTCCAGCGCTTCCTTGAGCTTGAACATTTTGTAGCGCGCCTCCAGTTTGCCCATCAGCTCGGCAAGGTCCGGGTGCGAGGCCAGCAGGCTGAGCCCTGGCAGCGGCGTGGCGCGGACGAAGTCAGAGGGCTCCTTGCTGAACATGGAGATATTCAGCATCTGCTCGAACAGGCCGGCCAGCGACGGCGCCTCGTCCCTAGCGGCGGAGCCCATCAGATAATGGCTGGCGTTGCCTTGCGGGTCCAGGTCCACCAACAGCACCCGTTTTCCCTGTTTGGCGGCGACGGCGGCCAGGTTGACGGTAATGGTGGACTTGCCCACCCCCCCTTTTTGATTGAAGACCACTCGTCTAATCGCTTGCATGGGTGCTCCAGGCATGGGGCCGGTTGGGCGGCGGGGCCGCTACGCAGAAGAGGCCCGCTCGCGTTTTGGCGCGACGCGGGGCCGGGCCGCGCGCGAGCGGGTAGGGCGAATCGGGTTCAGAACCCTGGGTCGCCCTTGCATACCAGCAACATTTGTTGATAGCTGGCCGAATTCTGCACCACCGGCATAGGTTTTATCTGAGCGTCATTATAGGTGAAGCTGGCGATCTGGCGGCCGTTCTCATCGAACAACACCATGTCCAGCAGGCGGAAAGTGCGTTGCGAGCAGTCTATCTGCCAAGTATTGATCGACACCTTGTGGCGCGGCGTGGACAGGAAGTTTTCCTTCTTCAGGTTGAAGATGGTTTTACGGTCTCGGAAACTGACCAGCTGGCCCTGTTTGCGGACCGACAACTTGTCCAGCTCGTTCAGAATGTTGCCGTTGGGGGACACCCCCAGGTTTTGCCAATCGGCGTTGGCTGGGCTGGCGCCGGATTGAATAGGCTTGCCGACGGTCGACGGGCTGGGTGCTTTGCTAGGGGCGCTGGCGCAGCCGCTGATCACTGCGGCCGCCAACAGGACGGGCCAAATATTACGCATTGATGCCTCCACGAAATCGTCGGTCAGTGTCGCACAGCGGAAGAAAGGCTCCAAGCCTGGCGCGCGGGGCGGTTCGAGCGGCGCCGGGCAGAGGTTGACTGCCGGAAGCCTTCGACAGCGCCGCGCCGCAAAAAATCCTCAATGCCATGTAAGTATTTTTTTGCGAGAGAACACCAAAAATAAATGTAAAAAACGGAACTTCGCGAGTGTCCCACAGGTCCATGGTAGTGCGAGAGCATTTTTCCTCTTCGTTTCACATTGTCTCCATCCAACTTTATGGCCGCTGCACTCCAGCGGCCCTTTTTTTGCCCATTGCGCCCGAGACAGGACGCTGCCGGCCACTTGCCGTACAATAGTCCCCTTCTCGCAAGAAGACGGCTTATGCAGGACGCGCTCTCCCTACTCAATAATATCTTCGGCTATCCCGAATTCCGCGGGCAGCAAGGGGAGATTGTCGATCATGTCGCCCAGGGCGGCCACGCGCTGGTGCTGATGCCCACCGGCGGCGGCAAAAGCCTCTGTTTCCAGATCCCCGCGCTGATGCGTCCAGGCGTCGCCATCGTGGTGTCGCCGCTGATCGCGCTGATGCAGGACCAAGTGGCCACTCTGGTGGAACAGGGCGTAGCCGCGGCCTGCCTCAATTCCGCCACCCCGCTGGACGAAGCGCGCGACATCGCGCGCCAGGCGCGGGCCGGCTCGCTGGACCTCTTGTACGTGGCGCCGGAACGTTTGCTGACGCCGCGCTTCCAAGAGTTCGTATCTCAGCTGAACATCAGCCTGTTCGCCATCGACGAAGCGCATTGCGTCAGCCACTGGGGCCATGACTTCCGTCCGGAATACCAGCAATTGGGCTTCCTGGCCGAACGTTTCCCGCAAGTGCCGCGCATTGCCCTGACCGCCACCGCCGACGAACAAACCCGCGCGGACATCATTGATTACTTGAAGCTGCAGGACGCGCGCGTTTTTCTGTCCAGCTTCGACCGGCCCAACTTGTTCTACCAAGTGGTGGAAAAGCACAACGCCAAGAAGCAACTGCTTGATTTCATCCGCAACGAATACCCGGGCAGCGCCGGCATTGTCTATTGCCTGTCGCGCAAGCGCGTGGAAGACACCGCGCAATGGTTATGCGACAACGGCATTCACGCGCTGCCCTACCACGCCGGCCTCAGCCATCAGCAGCGTGAGGCGAATCAGCGCGAATTCCTGCGCGACGAGGGCGTGGTCATGGTGGCCACCGTTGCCTTCGGCATGGGCATAGACAAGCCGGACGTGCGCTTCGTCGCTCATATCGACATGCCCAAGAGCCCGGAGAACTTCTATCAGGAGTCCGGCCGCGCCGGCCGCGACGGGCTGCCCGCCGCCAGTTGGTTGTGCTATGGACTCAACGACGTGGTGCAGCTGCGGCAAATGATAGAGGGCGGGGAAATGGCCGAACTGCAAAAGCAGGTGGAGCTAGGCAAGCTCGAAGCCATGCTGGCCTTTTGCGAAGCCGCGTCCTGCCGCCGTCAGCACATCCTGGCGCATTTCGGCGAACAGAGCAGCCCTTGCGGCCATTGCGACAACTGCCTGCATCCGCCCATCACCTTCGACGCCACCGTGGCGGTACAAAAGCTGCTGTCCTGCATTTACCGGGTGGAGCAGCGCTTTTCCGCCGGCCACGTGATCGACGTGCTGCTGGGCCGCGCCAATCAAAGCGTTGGCCATTACGGCCACGATAAGCTGTCCACCTTCGGCATCGGTCGAGATTACAACCAACGTGTCTGGCGCTCCATCGTTCGCCAACTGGTGGCGCGCAAGCTGTTGCATGTCGACATCGCCCGCGGCCAATCGCTGGTGTTGAGCGATGAATGCCGCAGCGTGCTCAAAGGCCAGGAAAAAGTCTATTTGCGGCCGGTGGCCGACGACAAAGCGTCGCGCAGCACAGCCAGCGCCGACCGCTGGCTGCGCACCGAACGCGAAGAACGCCTATGGCAGGCGCTGCGCGGCTGGCGCCGACAAATGGCGGACGAACACAATGTGCCGGCCTACGCGGTGTTCTCCGACCGCACCTTGCGAGACCTGGTGGAAAAGCATCCTACCTCGCGTGCCGGCCTGGCCAAGGTCTATGGATTGGGGGAGCTCAAGCTGGCGCGCTACGGCGAGGCGCTGCTCGAATTATTGAACGCGGCGGCGGCCGAGGCGGGCTGATCCGTCTGCCGTTTTAGTTTCCAGTCCGGCGGAACAAATCCGCTACAATCGATGCGAATAATATTGATTGATCTGGAGCGATAGATGGCAGTAAACCTCAAGCCCGTCAGCGGCGAACATCTCTTTCCCATCCCTGGCGTGGAACTGAGCGTCGCCGCCGCCGGCATCAAGAAAGCCGACCGCAACGACGTGTTGGTCATCCGTCTGGACAAGGGCAACACCGTTGCCGGCGTGTTCACCCAAAACCGCTTTTGTGCCGCTCCGGTGCAAATCTGTAAAAAGCATCTGGACGCCGGTGTGCAAATCCGCGCGCTGGTCGTCAACACAGGCAACGCCAACGCCGGCACCGGCGAACAAGGCCGTAGCGACGCGCTGCAAGTTTGCCGGACGCTGGCCGATGAGCTGGGCTGCCAACCCGAACAGATTCTGCCCTTCTCCACCGGCGTGATTCTGGAACCGCTGCCGGTAGACAAGATCGCCGCGGCGCTGCAGGGACGACAAGGCGCGGACTGGGCCGATGCCGCCCGCGCCATCATGACAACGGACACCGCGCCCAAAGCGGTTAGCGCCCGCCTGACGCTGGAGGGCCACCCGGTCAACATCACCGGCATCTCCAAGGGCGCCGGCATGATCCACCCCAATATGGCCACCATGCTGGGTTTCATCGCCACCGACGCCGCGGTAACCCGTCCGGTGCTGCGTCAATTGGTGAAGGAAGTGGCCGATGTTTCCTTTAACTGCATCTCGGTGGACGGTGACACCTCCACCAACGACAGCTTCATCCTGATCTCCACCGGTCAGAGCGGGGGGCCGTTGATCGATTCCCCGCAGCAGGCAGCCTACCAAGCGTTAAAGGCGGAACTGGTTCAAGTCGCCACGGCATTGGCCCAGGCCATCGTCCGCGACGGAGAGGGCGCCACCAAGTTCATCACGGTCAAAGTCGAGGGCGGCCGCTCGTTCGAAGAATGCAAGGACGTCGCTTATGCCATCGCGCGCTCCCCGCTGGTGAAAACCGCTTTCTTCGCCTCCGATCCCAACCTGGGGCGTCTGCTGTGCGCCATCGGCTACGCTGGGGTGCAGGACCTGGATGTCGATCGCCTGGAACTGTATCTGGACGATGTGCTGGTCGCCGTCAACGGCGGGCGCAATCCTCTATATAAAGAGGAAGACGGCCAGCGCGTGATGGCCCAGCCGGAAATCCGGGTGCGGGTGAACTTGGGACGCGGCGCGGCGGAGGCTACGGTTTGGACCTGCGACTTCTCTTATGATTATGTGAAAATCAATGCGGACTACCGTAGCTGAGCAAAACTTTTGAGCCATCTTGGCGTGGGCGCCGGCCTGAAAACTTGCGCTCACTTCAGTCAAAGCCCCGGTTTGCGGGGCTTTGACGCATATGAGTTCCCCCCTTGAAGCGAGGTCAGGCAGGACGCACGGAATAAATCATTCCTGCCCGATATGACTGATTCTTTACAAATCAACGGTTTGTAGAGGCTGCTTGCGGAAATGGCGGTTTTTATCAAAAAAGGTGTTGACGGGTGTAGGGTCGTGACGTATAGTTCGCCTCCTCAGCAGACAACGCAGCG
>NZ_JBRBAF010000023.1:0-30812 GCF_052805975.1 Chromobacterium sp. W521 | reverse complement strand
CGCTAGAAATCCACGCGCATGACCAAGCGTGGGTCGTTGTGGCCGAAGTAATGAGGCTGATGTTCGATAACGGAGAAGCCCTGGTTTTGGTACAGCCTGACCGCGGAGTTGTCGGGATGCACGGTCAGCTTCGCGTGCTTGGCCTGACGAGTCCGCAACACTTGCAGCAGGGCTTGCAGCAGTTGCTTGCCGAGGCCCTGTCCGCGGCAATGCTCATGGACCGCCAGCGACATAATCCAGAACTCTCCTTGCCCGCTGCCTGGAGCGCCGATGATGTAGCCGCCCAGTTCTCCGTCTTGAGCGCCTGGCGCGACGAAGAATAGGTCCGGCCACAGGTCGTGAGCCTGGCGGAAGAAAAAGTCCGGGTAGACGTGATGACCGAATACCGCTTGTTCGATCTGGAAGACCGGGGCGATGTCTTGGAGTTGCGCCGGGCGTGCCGTCATCTGAAAACATCCTTTTGCGTGTGCGTTTGAGTGGGGAAGCCTACTGTAATGTCCGACGCTTGCAAAGGCGCGGGACAAGAAAAAAGCCGCGCTGGGCGCGGCTTGCAGGAGGCGGAGCGGTTACCACATCACTTTGACTTTGTCATTGCCCAGCCAGTCTTGCAGCGCCAGCAAGAGGCCGTCGTCCAAGCGGACGCCCCAGGGCGGCGGCAGCATCAGATCGCCGCTGGCCGCGCCGTTGTTGTAATGGATGCGCACTGGGCAGCCGGCATCCTCGCTACGGAACGGATGCAGCTGGGACTTGAGCTTGCTGACGTCCACCTTGCCGGCCAGTTTCAGCGACAGGCTGCGTGCGTAACGGCTGCGCGCCTCGCCCAATTCATAGACTTTATCGGCGATGATGCGCAGGCCGCCGGAGAAGTTGTCCTCACTTACCTTGCCTTCTATCACCAGCACCACGTCGTCTTTCAACCGGCTGCGGTTGGCTTCGAAGCTTTCAGCGAACAGGCTGACTTCCAGCTTGGCGCTGCCGTCATCCAACTGGACGAAGGCCATTTTGCCGCGGTTGCCCACTTTGACCCGGATGCCAGTGACGAAGCCGGCCAGGAGTTGCGGCTCTTTGCGCGGGCTGAGCCGAGACAGCGGGGTTTTGATGAAGCCGCGAATTTCCTTGGCGTACGCGGCGAAGGGATGGCCTGACAGATAGAAGCCGATGGCCAGCTTTTCCTCCGCCAGTTTGACGGCGTCGCTCCACGGCTTGATTTCCACCATTTCCACACTGGGGGCGACATCGTCGCCGAACATGTCGAACAGGCCGCCCTGATTGGCGTTGGCGTGTTCTTGCTCGGCGGCGTTCATTGCCAGGCCGACATTGCCGAACAGCTTGGCCCGGTTGGGTTCGATGCTGTCGAAGGCGCCGGCGCGGATCAGCGCCTCGATCACGCGCTTGTTGACGATTTTTTTATCGGTGCGGCGGCAGAAGTCGAACAGGTCCTTGAACGGGCCGGACTCCGTGCGCACCGCGACGATGTGGTCGACGGCCGCTTCGCCGGTGCCTTTGATCGCGCCCAAGGCATAGCGGATGTGTTTGCGGTCCACCGGCACGAAGCGGTAGTAGCTCTGGTTGACGTCCGGCGGCAGGAAGATCAGGCCGTTTTTGCTGTCCACGCTGTCGTCGTAGAACACCTTGAGCTGGTCGGTGTTGTCCAATTCAGAGGACATGGTGGCCGCCATGAAGGCCGCGGTGTGATGGGCCTTGAGCCAGGCGGTCTGGTAGGACACCACGGCGTAGGCGGCGGTATGCGACTTGTTGAAGCCGTACTCGGCGAACTTGGCCATCAGGTCGAACAGCATCTCGGCCAACTTGGGATCGTAGCCCTTGGTGGCCGCGCCCTGGGCGATCTTGCCGCGGTGTTCGGCCATTTCCTCGGGCTTTTTCTTGCCCATCGCGCGCCGCAGCATGTCGGCACCGCCCAGGGTGTAGCCGCCGATGATCTGCGAGATCTGCATCACCTGCTCTTGATACACGATCACACCGTAAGTCGGATCCAGGCAGGCCTGCAGGTCCGGGTGGTAGTAGTCGACCTCCTGCTTGCCGGCCTTGCGCAGGATGAAGTCGTCCACCATGCCGGAGCCGAGCGGGCCGGGTCGATACAGGGCCAGCACAGCGATAATGTCTTCGAAACGGTCTGGCTTCAGTTTTTCCAGCAGCCGTTTCATGCCGTCCGATTCAAGCTGGAATACGGCGGTAGTGTTGGCCTGTTGCAGTACTTTGTAGGCGGCGGGGTCGGTGAACTCGAGCAGGTTGAGATCGGTGTCGAAACTCGGGTCCAGGTTTTTGATGTAGTTGACCGCCAGTTCGATAATGGTCAGGTTGCGCAGGCCCAGGAAGTCGAACTTCACCAGGCCCACTTTTTCCACATCGTCCTTGTCCAGCATCGATACCGGCACCGCGCCGTCGGCGCTGGCTTGGTACATCGGGCAGAAATCGGTGATCTTGCCCGGCGCGATCAAGACGCCGCCGGCGTGCATGCCGATGTTGCGGGTCAGGCCTTCCAACTTCTTGGCCAGCTCCCAAAGCTCGCGCAGCTCTTCCTCGTTTTCCAGTCGCTCGCGCAGCACCGGCTCCATTTCCACCGCGTCGTCCAGCGAATACTGCTTGCCGGGCGCGGCCGGAATCAGCTTGGATACGCCGTCGCAGAACATATAAGGCAGGTCCAGCACCCGGCCGACGTCGCGCACCACCGCTTTGGCTGCCATGGTGCCGAAGGTGGCGATTTGCGATACCGCCTCGGCGCCGTATTTCTGGCGCACGTACTCGATCACGCGATAGCGGTTGTCTTGGCAGAAGTCGATGTCGAAGTCGGGCATCGATACCCGCTCGGGGTTGAGGAAGCGTTCGAACAGCAGCGCGTAGGCCAGCGGATCGATATCGGTGATGCCTATGCTGTAGGCCACCAGCGAACCGGCGCCGGAGCCGCGGCCCGGCCCCACCGGGCAGCCATTGTTTTTTGCCCAGTTGATGAAGTCGGCAACGATCAGGAAGTAGCCGGGGAAGCCCATCTGGATGATGGTGTCGCACTCGATCTTCAAACGCTCGTCGTAACGCGGCCGCTCTTGGGCGCGGACTTCCGGATCGGGGTAGAGCTTGGCCAGCCGTTCTTCCAGGCCTTCCTGGGACAGGTGCACCAGGTAGTCGTCCAGCGTCATGCCGTCCGGGGTGGGGAATTGCGGCAGGTAGTTTTTGCCCAGTTGCACGCTGATATTGCAGCGGCGGGCGATTTCCACTGAGTTTTCCAGCGCTTCTGGAATGTCGGCGAAGCGCTCCAGCATCTGGTCAGTGGACAGGAAGTATTGGTTTTCCTCGAAGCTGCGCGGCCGGCGCTTGTCGCCCAGGGTGAAGCCCTCGGCGATGCAGACGCGGGCCTCGTGGGCCTTGAAATCGTCCGGGTCCATAAACTGGATCGGGTGGGTGGCCACTACCGGCAGGCCGATCTCGCCGGCCAGCCACAGCGAGGCTTGTACCGCGTTTTCCACCTGGGGGTTGTCCAGGCGTTGCAGTTCCAGGTAGAAATTGTCCGGGAAGCAGCGTTCCCAATATTCGGCGCGGCGGCGCGCTTCGTCGCGCTGGCCCATCAGCAAGGCTTGGCCAACGTCGCCCAGGTGAGCGCCGGATAAGCAGATCAGGCCGCTGTTGTCGCCGTTTTCCAGCCAGGCGCGCTTGAGCTCGGCACGGCCGCGGTACTGGTTGTGGGTATAGGCGTCGGCCAGCAGTTCGCACAAGCGCCCGTAGCCCTGACGGTTCTTGACCGTCAGCATCAGGCGATAAGGCTTATCGCGGTCTTCCTCGTTTTCCAGCCAGACATCGCAGGACACGATGGGCTTGATGCCTTTGTCCCGGCAGCCCTTGTAGAACTTGACCATGCCGAAGATGTTCATCAGATCGGACATGCCCACCGCGGGCATATTGTCCTTGATGGCGCGCTTGATGGCGTCATCCAGGCGCACGATGCCGTCGGTGATGGAGAACTCCGAGTGGAGGCGCAGATGGATAAAACGAGGTGAGTTCATCACGCCATTTTACCTGCCGAGCGGTTGCGACACCATCGCCGGGCGCATTTGACGCGCTAGTATTTTGCTGCTTTGCAGCATTAGAATGATGGCATCAGAGAGGAGTCTATATGGACTGCGACATCAAGATGCTGCCGCCAGAAGCGGTGTATCCCTTGCTGGTGGGCAGCGTGCTGCCCCGGCCCATTGCCTGGGTCAGCACCCAGGATTTGCGGGGCGTGGCCAACTTGGCGCCGTTTTCCTTTTTCACCGTGGCCAGCGTGAAGCCGCCGGTGCTGGCGCTGAGCATTCTGACACCGGCCGACGGCGGGGTTAAGGACACTTTGGCCAATATTCGCGCTACCGGGGAGTTTGTGGTTAACGTGGTGCCGGAACGCTTGGCGGAGGAGATGAATCTGAGCTGCGGCCCTTACGCGCCGGATGTGGACGAGTTCGATCTGGTCGGCGTAGCCAAGGCGCGCAGCCGGCAGGTGAGAGCTCCGGGCGTGGAGCAGGCGCCGCTTCGCTTCGAGTGCGTGTTGACCCTGTGCCTGGCCTTGGGCGATGGCGCGGGCGCCGGCAACTTAGTGTTGGGCGAGGTGCGTCACGTGCATGTGGCGGATGAGGCGTGGCGCGATGGTCGCGTGGCGGGCGAGGTCCTGGCCTTGGTGGGCAAATTGGGCGGCGACGACTTCAGTCGCGCCGAGCCCGCCTTCAGTTTGCGGTGGCCGGGAGCGTGACGGCTCGGCGGCTTTGGTTGGCGAGTTCGTCCAGCAGAGCGTAGCGTCGTTGATATTCCGCGCGCTTCTTGCTGGCGATCTCGGTCAGGGGCTTGCGCGGCAGCTGCAGCGGCAGGCTGAAGAAACGTTTGCAAGCAGTGGGCTGGGCATCGAAGGTGTCCCAGAAGCTGTCGTAATCGGCGAAGAATTCACGACGATAGCGCCAAGAGCTGTAGATATGCTGCCATTTGCTGACCGCCAGTACCTGGCTGGCGCCTATCTCCCGGGCCAGCGCGATCAAGGCCTCCACCGCCAAGCGCTTGGGAAACAGCCCATGGCTTTGCTTGGTCAGCTGGTGCACGGCTTCCGCGCCATGAGGTTTGCGCGGGCCTTGCAGGCCGCCGATGATGATGGCGGTTTCGCCCTGACGGCGGGTGATGGTGAAAGTCAGCGTGGCGATGGCGACCCGCTTTTCCGAGCAGATTTGCAAGGATAGCTCGCCCTCTTTGTCGAAGCTATGGCGGTGCGTCAGCACCGCCGTGATCGCGGCGTCGTTTTTGCCGAGCAACTCGGCCAGCGTCAGGCCAGCGTCGCTGAGCAGATCGTGGTAGGCGGCGGGAGACACACGCTCGGCCAGCGTCTGATAGTGTTCGCGCAGGGCGGCTAGTTTGCCGCTTGGGCCAAGAGAACGGTACAAGTAGGGGCGATGCAGCTTGCAGGCCAGTCTAGGATTGGCTTGCAGGTGGCGGCGCAGCGCGGGTTGGCCCCAGCTGTCCAGCCAGCGCAACGTCCATGGCAGGGTCAGCAGTCCGCGCAGCGCGAATTTACAGCGGTTCTTCCCTTCGTCGAATCCGTCCTCGCGGGAGAAGCGCCCGCTGGCCAAGGACCAGAACAAATCCACCGCGTTCAGCGCCGACATACCATAACCTCAAGAAAAAAGGGTTAAGGCTACGTTATCCCGGCACTGTGATTGTTAAGGAATATTGGGCAAAATGTGACTGATTGTGACAATTTTCCAATAAATTAAATACGTTGTAATTATTTTGTTGCACCCAAGAACTGGCCCAGCGGCCGCTCCAGCCGATAAAGGCGGAAGCGTTCCTTTGAGTCGCCCGGGCGCTGGAAGCTTGCTATCGGCGTTAGGCCGGTCAGGTAGGGCGGCAATTGGTCATGCAGGGACTGGACCAGCAGCCAGCGGCAGTTTTTGGCCTGCGGCGTGCTTTCCAGCCGCTGAGTGCGGTAGTCGGCGTAGTAGTCCAGCAAGGCTCGTTGGGGCTCGCCGAGGCCGATGCTGGCGACGCATTCGCCCTGCCGGTCGATATCGGCGAGGACGGGGCGGAGCGAAGCGAAGGTTTCGCGATAGCGCATGCCGTGATCCAGCGCCGGCAGCCACAATGTGGCTAGGCCGCCCCACAACAGTACGATGGTGAGGCTCCAGCGCCAGGCAAAGCCGGGAGCGGTGTTTGATGGGAAACGTCGCCATAGGGAAGCCACGCCACCGGCAATCAGGCTGAAGGCCAGCCAGGTCCACGGGTGCCATTGGGGGTGCCAGTCGGTGAATTTGCGCTGCAGAAGGTAGCGGGCGAATTGCGCGGGTTCGCCGGTGGAGAGCACCCAGGCGACAACCAGCACGCTGGCTCCCAGCGTCAGGCAGAGCAGCAGGTTGAAGCCGGACAGCGCGCGCCAGGCGCGGTGGGCTTCGCCGGCGCGCAAGCCAGAGATGGCCAACAGCGCCAGCGGCAGCAGCAGGGGCATCGCATATAGTTCGCGAGCGTCGCCCGCCAACGACAAGACAGTCAGCGTCACTAGCCAGAGCAGGGCCGGCGCGGCGGGCCAGGCGCGGGTCCATTGCCGGCGGTCGCGCCAAAGCCCCCACAAGGCCAGTGGCAACACCGGAATGCCGTACCAGGGCAGAGTGCGGCCGTAGAAGAGCCGCGGCGCCTTGGGGCCCAAGTGGGCGCTGCCGTCGAAGCGGCCGAAATTGTTCACTTTGAACCAGAGCTGGAACAAGGCGGGATCGCGCAAGTACAGGTTTAAGCCCCACAGCGCGGTCAGCGGCAAGCCGATGAGCGCGGCAAGCAGCAGGCCGCCGGCGTAACGGCGGCTGCGGTAATCGGGATGCAGCGGCAGCAGCAAGGCGGTCAAGCCCAGGCAGCCGGGCCCCAGCAGGCCCTTGCTCAAGAAAGCGACGGCTCCGCCCAGGCCCAGCAGCGCCCCGCCCAGCCAGGCGCGCCGGCGCAGCAGCACCAGTCCGGCCAGGCCCCAGGCGATGCCGGCCAGCAAGGCGGTGTCGGTGATCATTTGGTGGGCGCGCATCGGCAGGCCCAGGCACCCCAACAGCAACAAGGCGCCCCAGGGCGCGGCGCGCCGGCCATACAAGGCCCCGGCGGAGACGGCGGTGCCGGCCAGAGCCAGCGCCATCCAGCCACCGGCAGCCAAGCGGGCGGCGTCCGGGGCGCTGAGCCAGCCGCTGAACAATTGCATGGTGAAGGCGGCGCTGATGAAGAATAGCGGCGGCTTTTCCATGAAGGGTTCGCCGGCCAGCGTCGGCACGATCCAGTCGCCGGTCTCTGCGATATGGCGGATCAGGCCAAAGGTATAGGCTTCGTCCGGCTTCCAAGGCTCATGGCCTACCAAGCCGGGCAGCAGCCAGGCGACAGCAATGATCAAGAACAGCCAAGCGGGGATGGACGGCAGACCGGAGTCGGCGGGCTGCTCGGCGGGTGGAGTGGAAAAACGCATGGAGTCCGCGGAAAATTCGTTGTTATGGGAAAGGGGAGGGCACGCCGTCCCGCTCATCACGATAATGCGTAGCGGCCACGGGCTTCTGCCAGGAAGGTCCGCGGCCGGAGGGTAGAGTGTAGCGTTGTTTGCGCTTCAAGCAAACTTGAGCTCGGCCGCGTGGGAACCGTGCGGCCTCAATTGTGCGGCGGGTCTTTCGGCCGCATCGAGTGCAGCGCGGACTTCTGCATTTCCAGGGCTTTGATCTGCATGCTCAACATGCCCATATTCATGGTCAGCCAGCTTTCCACCACGCGCAATTCCGCCAGCTTGCGGTCTATTTCTTCCTCGCTCATCGGCGGGAGGAACGGTTGCATGCCCGGCGGGGTGGCGGTTTGCCAGAACTGGCGGAACAGGGCGAAGGGATCGTTGGGGTTGAATTCGTTGCTCATGGGCTGCTCCCTCGGCGAAGAAAAAACGGGCAAGCCGTGCTTGCCCGTTCAGTATATGCCTTTAAATCCAGGCCGACGCTTACTTGCTGTTCTGCGCGTCCACGGCGGCCAGGGCCACCATGTTGACGATGCGGCGAACCGAGGCGATCGGGGTCAGGATGTGAGCCGACTTGCTCATGCCCATCAGGATGGGGCCGATGGTCACGCCGTCGGAGGCGGAGACGCGCAACAGGTTGTAGCTGATGTTGGCGGCCTCCACATTCGGCATGATCAGCAGGTTGGCGGAACCTTTCAGCGTGCTGTCCGGCATCGCCTGGTTGCGGATGCTTTCCACCAGCGCGGCGTCGCCCTGCATCTCGCCGTCGATTTCCAGGTCCGGCTGCGCGGCGCGGATCTGGTCGAAGGCGGCGCGCATCTTCTGCGCCGACGCGCTGTTCAGCGTGCCGAAACTGGAGTTGGACAGCAGCGCGGCCTTGGGCGCAATGCCGAAGCGCTTGATCGATTCGCTGGCCATGCGGGTGATGCTGGCCAGTTGTTCTGCGCTCGGGTCGGCGTTGACGTAAGTGTCGGCGATGAAGATGTTGCCGGTGGGCAGGATCAGCGCGTTCATCGCGCCAGCCACTTTCTCCGGGTTGTTGTAGCCGAGCACGGTTTCAACGATGTCGAAGTGCTGACGATACGGCCCGTAGGTGCCGCAGATCATCGCGTCGGCGTCGCCGCGGCGCACCATCAGCGCGCCGATCAGCGTGGTATTGCCGATCACGCGGCGGCGAGCCTGCTCTTGGGACACGCCCTTGCGCTTGGTCAGCTGGTAGTACTCTTTCCAGTAGTCGGCGAAGCGCGGGTCGGATTCGTTGTTGACGATCTCGAAGTCCTTGCCGGCCACCAGCTTCAGGCCCAGCTTCTGGATGCGCATGTCGATGACGCTGGGGCGACCGATCAGGATGGGCTTGGCCAGGCCTTGGGTGACGATTTCCTGAGTGGCGTGCAGTACGCGCTCGTCCTCGCCCTCGGCCAGCACCACGCGTTTCTGGTCTTTCTTGGCCTGGGCGAACACCGGCTTCATGAACAGATTGGTCTTGTACACGAATTGGGCCAGTTGATCGGCGTAGGCGTCGAAGTCCTGGATCGGGCGGGTTGCCACGCCGGAATCCATTGCGGCCTTGGCCACGGCGGGGGCGATCTTGACGATCAGGCGCGGATCGAACGGCTTCGGAATCACGTATTCCGGGCCGAAGGACAGCTCCTGGTCGCCGTAAGCGGTGGCCACCACGTCGTTCTGCTCCGCCAGCGCCAGGTCGGCGATCGCGCGCACGGTGGCCAGCTTCATCTCTTCATTGATGGTGGTGGCACCCACATCCAGCGCGCCGCGGAAGATGAAGGGGAAGCACAGCACGTTGTTGACCTGGTTCGGGTAGTCCGAACGGCCGGTGCCGATGATGGCGTCCGGGCGAACTTCCTTCACCAGCGGCGGCAGGATTTCCGGCTCGGGATTAGCCATGGCCAGGATCAGCGGCGAGCGGGCCATGGACTTGACCATGTCCTGGGACACCAGCTTGGGACCGGACAGGCCCATGAAAATGTCGGCGCCGGTCATGGCGTCGGCGAGCTTGCGCTGGCCGTTGTCCTTGATCGCGTAGCGCTTCTTGGAGTCGTCCAGCTTCTCGTCGCGGCCTTCGTAGATCACGCCCTTGGAGTCGCAGACGGTGATGTTCTCGCGTTTCACGCCCAGGGCCACCAGCAGGTCCAGGCAGGCGATGGCGGCGGCGCCGGCGCCGGAAGCCACCACGCGCACTTGAGCGATGTCCTTCTCCACCAGGCGCAGGCTGTTCAGCACCGCGGCGGCGGCCACGATGGCGGTGCCGTGCTGGTCATCGTGGAACACCGGGATGTTCATGCGTTCGCGGCACTTCTTCTCGATATAGAAGCATTCCGGCGCCTTGATGTCTTCAAGGTTGATGCCGCCGAAGGTGGGTTCCAGCGAACAGATGATGTCCACCAGTTTGTCCGGGTCCAGTTCGTTGACTTCGATGTCGAACACGTCGATGCCGGCGAACTTCTTGAACAACACGCCCTTGCCTTCCATCACCGGCTTGCCGGCCAGCGCGCCGATATTGCCCAGGCCCAGCACGGCGGTGCCGTTGGAGATCACCGCGACCAGATTGCCGCGCGCGGTGTATTTGTAGGCGTTCAGCGGATCTTCCACGATGGCGTCGCAGGCGGCCGCCACTCCGGGGGAGTAGGCCAGGGCGAGGTCGCGTTGGGTGGTGAGAGGCTTGGTCGGGGCAACCTGGATTTTGCCCGGGTTGGGGTACTGGTGGTATTCCAGTGCGCTCTGGCGCAATTGCTCGTCCATTCTCTGGGACTCCTGAGGTTGATCTTTAGGTGGTTGGTTGGTGTAAGAGAGTGACTACACATTATACGGGCTTAACGGTGGACAGGGCTATCGTCTTGTCCGACAAAAAACGCGATGGCGTCGGCCATCGCGTTTTCATGTCCGTCGGACGCCGCTAATTCAGCATGCCCAGCGCGCGCGGCAGCCACAGCGAGATTTCCGGCACATAGGTCACCGCAACGAGGAAGCCCAGCATGGTCAGCAGCCAGGGCCATACCGCCACCGTCAGTTCGGTGATGCCCATCTTGGTGATCCCGGACGCGACGTAAAGGTTCAATCCCACCGGCGGGTGGCACATGCCCACCTCCATGTTCACCGCGATCAGAATGCCGAAGTGGATGGGGTTGACGCCTAGTTTCACCGCCACCGGATAGAGGATGGGAGCCATGATCAGTACGATGGCCGACGGGTCCATGAAGTTGCCGGCGGCCAACAGCAGGATATTGGTCAGCAACAGGAAGGCCACAATGCCCAGGCCTTGGCTGGTCATCCACGCCGCCATTGCCTGCGGAATCTGCTCGGACGCCAGCAGGAAGGAGAACAGTACCGCGTTGGTGATGATGTAGAGCAGCATCGAACTCATGGATGCGGCGTTCAGCAACACCTTGGGCACATCCTTCAGTCCCATGTCCTTGTAGACGAAGACCGCGATCACGAAGGCATACACCGCGGCCATCGCCGCCGCCTCGGTGGGCGTGAAGATGCCGCTGTAGATGCCGCCTATCACCAGCGCGATCAACAGCAGGCCCCAGACGCTGTCGCGGAAAGCCTGCCAACGCTCGCCCCAGCTGGCGCGGGGCAGGCGCGGGTAGTCGAACTTCTTGGCGCGGAACCAAGTGGTCAGGCCCAGCAGTAAGGACAGGCACAGGCCGGGCAGCACCCCGGCCATGAACAACTGGCCCACCGAGGCGGTGCTGACGCTCATGCCGTTGGGGCCGGTGACATCCATGCCGGCGGTGGCGATGCTGTACATCACCAGGTTGATCGACGGCGGAAACAGAATGCCCAGCGCGCCGGAAGTGGTGATCACCCCCGCCCCGAAGCGTTGCGGATACCCCTGCTTGACCATGGCCGGCAGAATGATGGAGCCCACCGCCACCACGGTGGCCACAGATGAGCCGGTGATCGCGGCGAACAGCGCGCAGGACACCACGCCGGCCAGGCCCAGCCCGCCGTACCAGTGGCCCACCAGCGTGGTGGCGAAGCGGATCATGCGTTTGGCTACCCCGCCGTGCATCAGGAAGTTGCCGGCCAGGATGAAGAAGGGGATGGCCATGATCTCGAACTTCTCTATGCCGGTGAACAGCTTCAGGGCCACCGACGTGACCGGCACGTCCGTCATGGTGAACAGGAAGGTGAGCACCGTCAGGCCCAAGGAGATGGAGATCGGCATGCCGGTCAGCATCAGCAGCATCAGCAGGCCGAAAATGATCAACGCGCTCATGGGCGGCCTCCGTGATGCATATCGTGCGGGTGCATATTGTCCAGTTGCTCGTCGCCCTCAATGCCGTCCACATGGCCGTGGTCATGCTTGGGCAGCGAGCCGGTCCTGATGAAGTTCCAGGCCACTTGAAGGAAACGGAAGCACATCAAGGTGGAGCCGCAGGGAATGGCCAGGTAGACCAGCCACATCGGCGCTTCCAGATCCGGAGAGGTTTGATCGGTGTGGGCGATGTTCCAGACAAAATCTCCGCCCATGACGGCGACGGTGCCGGTAAACAGCGCGCCGGCCAGCAGGCCGAACACGATGAAGCGCCCGCGGCGCTTGTCGCTGAGCCGGTTGATCAGCACATCGACGCCGACATGGATGCCGGTGCGCACGCCGTAAGCGGCGCCAAACTTGGCCATCCAGACAAATAGGTAAATGGTCAGCTCCTGCGCCCAGGACATATTGATGTGGGCGAGCAAGGGCTGCAGAGTGGCGATGCCCGAACCGTAGCGGTGCAGCACCGCGGTAAAGGTAATGAGGGTGGCGGCCCCCATCAGGCAGGCGATCATCCACTCCTCAAGGTGATCGAGGAATTTGAGCATGACTGTCTCCGCATGGAACAAGAGCATGCCTGGCAGACATGCTCTTGAACCGGGCTGGCTTTATTTGGCCGGGTTGAAACCGGTTTCTTTATAGATCTGGTTTAGCAGATCCTGGCCAATGCGGCCGGCCATCTTGGCGTGAACCGGCGCCAGCGCCTTCTTGAAGGCGCTGCGTTCCTGCGGAGTGGGGGTGTAGATTTGAGTTTTGCCGGAAGCCTTGATGCCGGCCAGCGCGCGCTCGTTTTCCTTCTTGGCGATATCGTTGGCGTAAGTGGACGCATCGCGGATCGCGCTGTCCAGTTGGCCGCGCACATCGGCCGGCAAGCCGTCCCAGAACTTCTTGTTGACGATGACGGCGTAGCCCAGGAAGCCGTGTTGGGTCAGCGTCAGCTGCTTTTGCACCTCATAGGCCTTGCTGGTGTACAGATTGGACGCCTCCAGCTCGGTGCCGTCCACCACGCCAGTCTGCAGCGCCTGGTACACCTCGGAGAAAGCCATCACTTGCGGCAGCGCGCCCAGAGTGCGCATCTCTTCTTCCAGCACCTTGGACGACTGAATGCGAATCTTCAGGCCCTTGAGGTCGGCAGGGGTGCGGATGGGCTTGTTGGCGGAGAAGTTCTTGAAGCCGTTGTCCCAATAAGCCAGGCCTTTGATGCCCTTGCTCTCCAGCTTGCCCAGCAATTGTTTGCCGATGGGGCCGTGCATCACCTTGTTGACCTGATCGTAGTTGTCGAACAGATAGGGCAGGTCGAAGACCTCGAACTCCTTGACCCCCAGCGGGCCGAACTTGGCCAGGCTGGGCGCCAGCATCTGAACCGCGCCCAGTTGCAGCGCTTCCAGTTCTTCCTTGTCCTTGTACAACTGGCTGTTGGGATACACTTGCACCTTGACCTTGCCTTTGGTGCGCTCCTCCGCCAGTTTCTTGAAATATTCAGCGGCTTTGCCCTTGGGCGTGTCCGGGGAGACCACATGGCTGAATTTGATGAGGATTTCGCCGGCGGCATTGGCTGCGCCGGATAAAGCGAACGCGGCGCAGAGGGCCACGGCGGCTGTCTTCAGTTTCATTCTCTATCTCCATCTCACTTGTTTGGTGTTATATGGAATCAATCAACTCATTGGCATTTTATGACCGGCAAAAGAGATTTAGCCGGCGCCATGGCCGATTTTTCCTTATGCGCTGTCCTTGTGGACAGTCTGCTTGTTCCGTGTAAAGTAGAATTTCCTATTTCTTTCAACTATTAGGGACTTCCGCATTAGGGCTTTCCCTAGCATGTCATGCAGATAAAAAATTTATTGTCACGCCGTTCTTCCCGCATGCTCTGGCTCAGCGTCAGCGCCTTGCTATTGGCCCTGCTGCTGGCGCTGGGCAGCTTGTTCTATCTGGTGTACCGCGACTGGCGCGACGAGCAGCAAGACAACCTGATCCAGGAGGTGTTGTGGCTGGAGCAGTCCTTGCGCATGTATCTGGAAGGGCAGCAGGAATGGGCTGAAAACCTGGGCCGGGAGATCGAGAGCGGCAATATCGACAGTCAGCGTTTTGCTCGGCAAGCCGCGTTTTACCTGCGGGGCAACCCGGAACTGCTGAACATCCAGCAGGTAGACCTGGACGGCAAGGTGTTGCGCGACCAGCACGGCACCCGCCGCGACGGCAGCGTGCTGTCCGGCGAAACCTTCGACGCGTTGTGGCGCGCCAACCGATTGTTGCGCCCCAGCTACGGCGCGCCTTATCAGGGCAGTGACGGCAAATATCGTTTCGATCTGGCCGTGCCCATCGTCCACGACGGCAAGGCCCTGGGCGGGCTGCGGCTGTCCTACCAACTGGATTTACTGCTGTTCAACCAAGTGCCGTGGTGGATCGCCTCCAAGAACTACATCAGCATCCAAGACCTGAGCGGCAAAACCCTGGCCAGCAAGTTCGACCCGGCGGAGCGCCCCGGCACCATCTCCCACCAGACCAGCTTCGACCCCCCCGGCTACGGCCTCTACCTGCACGCGGTCAGCTACCGCGCCGGCCTGGGCCTGACCCTGCCGGTGTTGTCCGGCCTGATCGCGCTGCTGCTCAGCGCGCTGCTGTACGCCGCCTGGCGCATCCGCCGTCACGTGCGCGAGCGCGCGCACGCCGAGCAGGCGCTGGCCAAGGAAGTGTCGCTGCGCCAGGCGATAGAAGACTGCATGAAAAGCGGCCTGGTGGCCTTGGAGGACGAAGGGCGCATCGTGCGCGTCAACCGCGCCTTCTGCGACATGCTGGGCTTCAGCGCGGACGAACTGGTGGGCCAGGCGCCGCCCCATCCATTCTGGCCGGCGGACGACCACGAGGCCATGACCGCGGCGATCGCCGCGGTGCGAGACCATCGCCAGCCGGCGCAGGGCTTCGAACTGCGCTTTGCGCGCAAGGACGGCGAATTCATCGAAGTGCGGCTCTACGCCACCCCGCTGGTGGAGGCCGACGGCAGCCAGCGCGGCTGGATCGCCTCCTTGTTCGACATCACCGAACGCAAGCGGCAGCGGCTGGCGCTCAACGCCTCCCACCAGCGCTTTCTCACCGTGCTCAACGGCCTGGTGGCCGGCGTGTGCGTGATGGAAGAAAGCGGCGGCTTGCTGCTGTACGCCAACCCCGCGTTTGCCCGGCTATGGCTGGCGGAAGAACCGCACGGCCCTTGCTGCGTGCTGCTGCCCGGCCTGCAGGACCAGCCAGAACAGGACGAATACGGCCTGGAGTTCACCACCGACGGCGGCGGCAGCTGGTTCCAGATGCACCGCCGCCGCATCGACTGGGTAAACGGCGAATCCGCCTGGCTGGCCATCCTGGCCGACGTGAGCGAAGACAAGGCGCGCGAGGGGCGGGAGCTGGCGCAGCAGGAGCGGCTGCAAAACACCTCGCGGCTGATCGCCATGGGCGAGATGGCCTCCTCGCTGGCGCACGAACTGAACCAGCCGCTGACCGCCATCAACACCTACGCCGCCGGCGTTAGCCGTCGGCTGCCGGCGGAACTGGAACTGCCGGCCGGCGTGCGGGAGGCGATCCAGGAAATCGCCGGGCAGGCCAAGCGCGCCGCCCAGATTGTCAGCAGCATCCGCGCCTTCGTCAAAAAACACGAGCCGCAATTGCAACGCGTGGAGCCGGGGCCGGTGGTGCTGCGCGCCGTCGGCCTGGCGGAAGGCCTGGCCGTCAAGGCCGGGATCAAGCTGCAGGTGGAGCAAGACCCGGCAGGCTGCCTGCTGGACATGGACCCGGTGCTGATTGAGCAAGTGCTGCTCAATCTGATGAAAAACGCCATCGAAGCGATGCAAGAAGCCCAGACCAAGCGGCCCAGGGTCAAGGTGCGCACTTCCATTGGCACCGCCTTCTGGCGGGTGGAAGTGGTGGACAACGGCCCCGGCCTGTCCGAGGCCATGAAAAGCAATCTGTTTACTCCGTTCTACTCCACCAAGCCGGAAGGCATGGGCATAGGCCTGAACATCTGCCGCTCCATCGTGGAATTCCACCGAGGCGAATTCGGCGCCAACAGCACCGTGGCCGGCGGCTGCGCCTTCTGGTTCACCTTGCCGCTGGCTAAGTGAGGCCTTGAATCCGGCTGGGTGGAATGACAAGTGGCTGATGGGTCAGGTGAACGACGGGCGCTTCAATAACTATTGTTTGTCATGAGGCCTGGACCGACACGCGTCGCCCGCCAGCGCCGCGCATCCATTCACTCAGGCAGGAGAGGCTCATGAAAACCACAAGCGCGATGTGTCTATTGGCAGGTTTGCTTGCCGTCTTGACGATGGGGGCCGCCAATGCGGCGATCACTTTCAAGAAAGGCTGGAACGATCCCGACAACAGCGATGTGAAAACCTACACCCAGGCCGAGGCCACCGAATACCTGCGCAATAAAAGCGATTCGCTGAAGGAAATGATCGACAAGCCCGCTTGCCAGCTGAATGTGTCCAAAGGCTGCCATCAGAAGAGTGATCCGCATTTCACCCTGGATGGCATCGGCTCCAAGGCGTCTTGCAAAAATGTTTACGCCGGTTCGAAAAGCATCCACGTCTCCTGCCCGTGAGGCCTTGAGGGTGCGTGAACCCGCTGGGCTCGCCGGTTTCCGGCGGGTCGTGCCGAATGGGCTGTGGCCGGGCTGGCGTCTGTTTCCCGGCGGCGGATTGGCTTATGCTGTGGCGGCGCGCCGGCATGTCCGCCGCGTCCGCCTTTCCTCATCCGACAGGAGCCCGCCATGTCCGTTTCCATGTACCAAGCCTCTGTCCCGGTGCTGATCCGGGGCCTGAACAATCTGTCCGCCATTCTGGACAAGGCCGCCGCCGACGCCGCCGCGCGCAATATCGCGCCGGACGTGCTGCTCAACGCCCGGCTGGCGCCGGACATGTTCGCGCTGACGCGCCAGGTGCAGATCGCCAGCGACAGCGCCAAAGGCTGCGCCGCGCGGCTAGCGGGCGTTGAGGTGCCGAGCTACGCCGACGACGAAGCCAGCTTTGCCGATTTGCAACAGCGCATCGCCAAGACCGTGGCGTTTTTGCAGGGTTTCAACGCCGCCCAGATCGACGGCAGCGAGGCGCGGGAAGTAGTGCTGAAAGTGCGCGGAGATGAAATCCGCTTCAGCGGACAAAACTATCTGCTGGGCTTTGTGCTGCCCAACTTCTACTTCCACCTTACCGCCGCCTACGCCATCCTGCGCCACAACGGTGTGCCGCTGGGCAAGATGGATTACTTGGGCGGCGTGTAGCCGCCCGGGCGATTAGCGCTCAGCGGCCGGCGCCTCCGGCATCAGGATGGTCTCCTGCGCCAGCTCCAGCTTCTCCGGATAGTCGCGGCTGTAATGCAGGCCGCGGCTCTCCTTGCGCAGCAGCGCGGAGCGCACGATCAATTCCGAAGTCTGTACCAGATTGCGCAGCTCAATCAGATCGTTGCTGACGTGGAAATGGCGGTAATACTCGTTGATCTCCTCTGACAGCAGGCGGATGCGGTTTTGCGCCCGCATCAGCCGCTTATTGGTGCGCACTATGCCCACATAGTCCCACATCGCCCGGCGCAGCTCGTCCCAGTTGTGGGAAATCACCACCTCCTCGTCCGGGTCCGTCACCTGGCTGTCGTCCCAGTCCGGGATCTTGGGCAGCTTGATCTCCGGTGCGGCCAGGATGTCCTCCGCCGCCGCCTTGCCTATCACCAGGCATTCCAGCAAGGAGTTGCTGGCCAGCCGGTTAGCCCCGTGCAAGCCGGTGCAGGCCACTTCGCCCACCGCGTACAACGCGTCCACATCGGTGTGACCGGTCAGGTCCGTAACCAGGCCGCCGCAGGTGAAATGCACCGCCGGCACCACCGGGATGGGCTGCTGGGTGATGTCTATGCCCAGCTCCAGACAATGGGCGTAGATATTGGGGAAATGCTCGCGGATGAAATGGGCCGGCTTATAGGAAATGTCCAGGTAGACGCAGTCCAGGCCGTGCTTCTTCATTTCAAAGTCGATGGCGCGCGCCACCACGTCGCGCGGCGCCAGCTCGGCGCGCGGATCGTGCTCCGGCATGAAGCGGGTGCCGTCCGGCAGCTTCAGGACGCCGCCCTCGCCGCGTACCGCCTCCGTGATTAGGAAAGACTTGCTGTGCGGGTGATACAGGCAAGTGGGGTGGAACTGCATGAATTCCATATTCCCCACCCGGCAACCTGCGCGCCAGCCCATGGCGATGCCGTCGCCGGTGGCGGTGTCCGGGTTGGTGGTGTACAGGTAAACCTTGCCGGCGCCGCCGGAGGCCAGAATGGTGTGCTTGGCGGCAATGGTCACCACCTGGTCCGCCTGCTTGTCCAGCGCGTACACCCCGTAAGCGCGGTTGCCCGGCAGGCCCAGCTTGCGGGAGGTGATCAGATCGATGGCGATATGTTCTTCCAGCTCCGTGATATTGGGGTGAGCCTTGATCTTCTGCCCCAACGTGCTGGTCACTGCCGCGCCGGTGGCGTCCGCGGCGTGGATGATGCGGCGGTGGCTGTGGCCGCCCTCGCGGGTCAGGTGATAGCCGGTGCGGTGGGTTTCATCCTTGGTGAAGGGCACGCCCAGCGCAATCAGCCAATCAATGGCCTCCTTGGAATGCTCGACGATGAAGCGCGCGGTCTCCTCGTTGCACAGTCCGGCGCCGGCAATCAGGGTATCGCGGATGTGTTCCTCCACCGAATCCTCGGTGTCCAGCACCGCGGCGATGCCGCCCTGGGCGTAAGTGGAGCTGCCCTCCAGCAAATCGCGCTTCGTAATCAGGCCCACCTTGCGGCTTTCCGCCAGGTGCAAGGCCAAGGTCATCCCGGCCAGACCGCTGCCGATGATCAGAACATCAAACTTGAGCATGATGAAATCCTGCAGGACGCAGAGTCGAAATGGATAGGCAGCGTAGCAGACTTCATGCTGGTGTGACAGATGGGGGAGGGGGGCGGGCACAGCTCAAGTGGAGTGTGCTTGTGGGAGTTGATTACGTCGAAGCGGTCAGCACTTGTCGTGCAGGCTAGGTGCTTTTTCTAGCCCTGAAGATGGGGGCTCGTTTGCCGCACAAGGAAGGGTTTTCCACATCTAGCCCCATGTCTGGTAGGTCGTCTTTCCTTGTGGGCATGAGGTGACATTGCCAACGATCGAGTATCAAAAGAACGACTTACTGATTCTCTATTATTTTGTTTTGGTTTTCTTCGGATAGCCAGTTCCAAATGATCTTATAGTATGCCTCGTGAATTTCTGAGTAGTTTTCCTCGCCAAATTTATAAAAATTTTCCAAAGAGTAATTGTCTGGCTGATGAAATAATTCGTGAATTTTTTCAACTAATGCAAATACTCTCAAGACTTCATCTTGATTAAGTGGCTTTGTCATGTCTTTTGACCTCCATTTGATTAAGTGGCTTTGTCATGTCTTTTGACCTCCATTGAGTGCTAGGGGCCGCGTTGGTCTGAGTGATAGTAGTGCACCGTTGCGGCTTTGTGCAGTAGGCCGGAGTCCGAACGGTTGGCCTCATGTTGCTTGCTATACAGCACGTTGATGGCACGCATGGATTCGGCATCGGCCAAGGAGGTGCCGCAGAAGGCGACAGCGTCTTGCCTCCCGACCCCAAGCACGTGATAATCCGACCGTGCTGTGCATCAGCACCGGAATTAGCGTTCCGAACACTATGGCGGACAGCCGCACATGCGGCATCTCATGTCTGGACACACTATTGATGCGTCTACTCTCAGGCGGGTCATGGTGGGAGCGTGCTTGCACGCGCCGGTTCCATAGTGCCGGTAACGCTAATCCTGCCATGTTCCCGCCGCCCCGGTTAGCGTCGGACGGTGGGTTTCATCGCTCACTATTGGAGGCTCCCATGCCTAGCGCCACCTTCTCTCCGTCTCCTCATATCCCGTCACTGCCAACCTTGCTGTCCCAGCTGAAAAGCTTGCGTCGGCAAAATGCTTCACTGCAGCCGATTGACCCGCTGTTGCAACAGCTCGACGAATACGGAGAGCATTTCAATCACAGCGCCCAACTGATCTGCCTGGAACTCGGCCAGGTCAGCAGCGCTTTGAGCGCGTTGGCGGCCATGTTGGATCAATCCATTTTAGAAACGCTGGAGTGCGAGCAGGTGTATTGCTTGCTGGAACCCTTCGCCCGCCGTTTGCAACAGACCACGATGCAAATGCAGGAACTGGCTTAACTCTCCTAAACGACCAAAGCCCCGGGCGGGGCTTTGGGCTGGCTGCGGCTTGGGTTCGATTCGGTGTTGTTGCATTAGTCGGCAACAGTGCTAGTTTGCTTTTTGCGCTAGCGGATTGATATCGCCGCTAGGATTCTCTGTGCTTGATTCCAGGACTTGCAGTCCATTTCTTCCAGCTTCCCTATAAATTTCTACGCATTTGTAGCACATTGGCTTTAATGTTTCCAATATATTGTTTAATGCATTTTCGTCTTCTATTTTGACTTGAAGGGAGTGAAAGGTCATGCCGTATATGGTTTCCCCCTCGATGACCACGAGGGGGAATTCGATTTCTTCAAAAACAATGCCTGAGTATAGTGTTTTTTCGAGTGTATTTTTTTATGGCGTTGGCTGCTCTATTACTGACGCTTTCAGTGCCTGACCAGCCGTGTTGTGCACAGTTCAGAAGCGGCATGTTTTATTCATTTTAAACTTTAGGCTTTTTGTGATTGTGACTTATGCCTAGTCTTTGGAGAGGAGCTTTTGCCTTCTTTATTGGAGGGCGGCTTGACATGTTTTCTATCTTGTAGCCACGGTTATTGTTGGAGGGCTGTGTTTTAGGTGTGGCTGTTGAGCTTATGGATTGGATGAGCGTTGTTAAAATTAGTACTTGATGAGCTTTGAGTTATTGTCAATTGCCGTGATTTTGAATTTTCCATCGGCAAGGATTTTTAATTCTTTAAAAAAGAAGTCAAGATCATTGGCAAATACATCAAAAGCGCCATGGCCATATTCCCCTGATATTTTTGCTATGCAAATATAGTGGCACGAGTTTGTAAGTGGCTCGTAGGTGTCGCTATTAATGCTTAGTGTTGGGTCGTCTAAAAAAATGGTAAGGCCTGGTTTTGTTGGGGGAGAAACTTTGCGATGACGAGATAATATTTCGTATTTTTTAAAATCGGTTTTGTATTTTTGGTGTTCTTTATATAGCTTCTCAAATTTCCCATTGTTATCTCGGAATAGAAATTGGGGGGCATAGACGATTGATGTGTCTTGTGGAGGGCAAAGCTCATTTTGTATGTTTAAGAAATAACAATTTGCAATCATGGATTTGATGAAGGCGTGGCCTTCTTTACTCTGATTAAATCCAATATTACCGTTTTTATTTTTAGCCATGACCAAGGAGAATTCAGCCGTCTCTGGTGCGCAGATGTTATCAATTCTAGTGCTGGAAAGTTTTTTGAATTGATGGAATTGAGCTTTGTGATAAAGGATCGTATTTTCTGTCATCTTTAATCCTAGGGTAGTACGATTTGCTCGTTGCGTAGCTAGGGACGATAGAGAAGTAATGCACAGCACTCTAGCAATTTAGCGTGGTCAATCTCACCAGTTTTTGCGATGACGTCGCCCCGGCGGGGGGCGTGGCTTGGGTTTTAAATCGAAAACTCACGTCATTGCCCATGATCTGCAAGCCTGTTATTTCCACTCTATCCAGTTTTTGTAGTGTGCCGGTCAAGTAAAAACTGTGCTCTTGTATTTCACTTTTCAATCGGTTGATGTCGGCAAAAAGTTGATTGTTTGCTGCGTGCTCAAATGCGTTGAATAGGTTTTTGTACAATGAGAAATGCGGGCTTGGTGTGAGGGCTCCCAGTATGAACCTCCCATCGAGGGATGTCGTGATAATGCTGCCGATTAAATTCCCGCTTTGGTCATGCAAATTAAAGCTTGTCATTGCAGGTGTCTTGTTGAATTGATTTGAGTTCTAAAGATAAATGCCTGTTTCTACTTGTTAAGGTCGGGCTGAGGTGTGAAAATCCATTGTGTTAAATTAAGCTATATGAATGTGATTATTTTTTTATATTCTTCAAAGGCCTTTGAGTTGATGTCTTTGAGTTCTTGTTCGCCTTCGACGGCTAAAAAGGTTTTTAATGCACTGAACTCATTTTCGCTTAAGTGTTCCATCCATTGGATAAGAAAATCCAACTGGGTATCATTGTTTGTTAAGTAGTTGAAGGCGCTGAAGAGAGAGTCGGGTACCTCAGATATTATTTTTTTTAAATAACTGTCCCATGGTGTTTCTGAGGCGTTCCATATGTCTTTAATGGTACTCCAATCTAACGGTGGAGGTGTTGTGGTTGTTAGTCCTAACGATTCTACTTTTTCTATTGTGTTAAAAAGAGAGTCACTGATTGCTTGTGTTAGGTTCGTGGTGTTGAGCCAATAGATATGGGCGCAAATGCTGATTAGAGTATTCTCAGCGGTTCTTCTGTGTTCGTTTTCATTGTCAATAATGTTTTTTAAAATATATGCTTTTGATATCGCTGCTTTGTCGTTGATGTTATTTTCTAATTCAGATGTGAATTTATTTTCAATAAAATCAATTTGTTTTTTTGAAAAATCGACATCGTCGAAATAGTCTTCGCCACCCTCCATGATGAGTGGGGTTATATTCCGTGCTATTTTCTGTATTGCCTCAGCAGTGTGCGTGCTTTGGCTGTTAAATATGTGTTGATTGAAGCAGTCTGAGCTTATGAGAAAAATAAGTTCGTATATGCTGTATGTCATATTGTGCCTGCTGGCTTTGTCAGGTGCTCGGTGTGGTAGTAGTTCCCTGCTGTGGGTTCGCTGGGTTTCACGCGGGTTTGCTTTGCATGCCTAGACCTGAGGCGCAGGGAGGCAATTTTCAAGAAATATCTATTGCTGCAGGTGGTGTCTACATGTGTTTCTAGCTTAGAGCTAATAACTATTTTAGCCGGTACTTTTAAGGTAAGTAGAAGAGTGGTTTAGCTCTTAATTTTTCTGAGTTCTTTTGATAGGTTTTATTTGTTCAGTGTGGCAGTTAAAATTCAAAATTTTCATCTAAAAAATAATCAACTCTGCTCCTGTCTGTGTCAATTATCTCTATAATGTCTTTTGCGCATTCTTTTTCGCCATTGATTAGCTCGTGGTATAAAACGAAAATCCCTTCTCTCGCACTTTTTATACATTTTTCCGTTAAATTGATATTTCCTTGTTTTATTTCGTCTTCATGCGGGGCTCCTGTAATAATTTGATATAACAGATCAAGTTGGCTAATTTTTATGTATCGGGCTTTATTTTCAAATAACGCAGCGATAATAACAGGGGCTACAAATTCAGCGGCTTGAAAAAGCTGGCCTTGAACAACTATTCTGTTTTCAAGTTGCCAGTATATGTTTTCGGCTTCTTCTGCGGATGTACAGTTAAGCAAGTTTAGTAAAGCGAATTCAATGTTTGTGGCGTTGCCGTCGATCTCTCTTAGACTAGACCATGGAATTCTTTTGATTTCCATCTCGACGAGAGTTTTCATTTGCTCCAAGCTCCATTAGGGGCAAAATTTACATCTTCAGGAAATTGAGATTTGTTATATTTTGACTGGCATCGAACACATACGGGTATGCGAGTCCACTCCAACTCTCCAGTGGTTTTATTCCTTCCCCACCCATAGGCGTTACTCATGTTTGAGTCATCTCCCAATTGCCTGCTTACATCGTCTTATGCACAACCCATCGGATTACTTGATCGGCCAGCTGTAACTTGATCATCTTTATGTCCTCCTATGTATTTTGCATGCTTACGGCCGTACTTTTCCCCGCATCATCTCTTGCCTTGTCCGCGGCAACTGCAGCCGAATTAGGTTGGGACTTACGGTTTAAGCCTAGCGGGTCTGTCCATAATATTGGATTCTCTGTGTACGTATGTAAATTTAGTCCGCCCATCAACCCAATTGGGTCCCGCGAAATAAAGCGTCCAATTTCTGGGTCATAGTAGCGATAACGGTTGTAGTGTAGCCCGGACTCTTCATTCTGGTACTGGCCGCTGGAAGCGGAAGGGGTTGCGGATGCCGGCCTTGTTGGCGGTGTCGGCGATGATTTCGCGCGCTTGCCCCCAGGCCTAGTAGTCCATTTCCAGCGCCAGCGCGCCTTGTTCGTCGGCCAGCGCTAGCGGTCGGCGAGGGCTGCTGGGGTAGGGATACCGAAGCAGAGAGGGTTATCTTACAGGTACGGAGATGCTTTTATGTATGATCAGTTTTCATTTTGCAGCTATTATTTTTTATTATATTGAGAAATTGCAGAATTCCAAGCATTTTCGAATTCAATTTTTGTTATTTCTACGGCAATAAACTCATCTTCCTGGTTTATCTCCTCGATTGTTGGTATTTGCTGATCAGCAAGTATAGATGCTCCAAATTCACCGGCTTCAGATGCATAGCCAATGACTTGGCCGTCTTTCATGATTTCAATTTTTCTGATTTCATAAGAGGAGTCGTCAATCTCTTGGTAAATGATTGATGGCTCTTCTTTATGGTGGTGATTCCATATTACTTTTAAATGCTTCATTGGCACCCCTCATTTTTCCCATGATTAACAACGCGGCCTTTGATATCTAATGGTTTATCGTTGGGTATGACATATACACCATCTCTTCCTTTTTGGACATTTAGTCCGGTGGTGTCTATCGCTATATAGTTGCTCGTTTTTTTGCCGAGATATCCAACGCCGTAGAACTGTCTTGAAAGTTGGTTGTTTGTTTTGGAGCCTGGTTTAATATCCGTTAAATACTGTCCGTCGCCGTATCTGGCATCCTTAGGGTTATTTGCCTTCAAGGATGGGTTTAGTTGCTGGCTTGTAAGAATTCCAGCTGCACCTGTGTCACTAGTGTAATGGTATAGAACATTATCTCCATGTGCACATTTGCATTTGCATTGCTCAGGAAGGTTTGAGGATTTTTGATTCTTTGCCGATGAAGCAGGTTTCTTTGCTAGGCCTAATGGGTCAAGCCAACTTATTGGATTTGGCGCATAACTGTGGATATTAATCCCACCCATCAACCCAATCGGATCCCGCGAAATAAAGCGCCCAATCTCCGGATCATAATAGCGATGGCGGTTGTAGTGTAGCCCGGACTCTTCATCCTGGTACTGGCCCTGGAAACGGAAGGGGTTGCGGATGCCGGCCTTGTTGGCGGCGTCGGCGATGATTTCGCGCGCTTGCCCCCAGGCTTGGTAGTCCATCTCCAGCGCTAGCGCGCCTTGTTCGTCGGTCAGCGCCTGCGGGGTGCCCAGGTGGTCGGTATGGTAGTAGTACACCGCAGTCGGTTCGCTGGGTTCCGGCGCCGGTTTGCGCAGCGGGTCCAGGTCCGAGTCATAGGGGCGGTGCTGGCTCCAGCGCGGCACTTTGACGCCGCGCACGGCTTCGGTGTGGACTTGGGCCAGCGGCACGAAGCTGTCCGGTTCAAACAGATAGTGCACCGCTTGTTCGTCGCGGGTTTCAAAGGCCAGCACGTCGCCGTCCCAGCCATAAAGCGTGGTCTGGCCGGCCTGGGTTTTGGCGATGCGGCGGCCCAGCGGGTCGTAGTGGTAGTCGGTGCGTTGGCCGTCCGGCGCGGTCAGGCGGGACAGGCGGTTGTGGCTGTCCCACTCCAGCTTGGTGAGCGCGCCGTTGACGCGTTTTTCCACCAGGTTGCCGCGGCTGTCGTAGCGGTAATGGCGGCCGGCGTACTGGCTGAGCAGGTTGCCCAGCAGGCTGTTGTCCTGGCGGCCGTCGGCGCCCGGGGGGTTGTCCAGCAGGTTGCCGGCCGGGTCGAAGCGGAAGCTTTCCACGCCCTTGGGGGTGGCGGCTTCCAGCAGGCGGCCCACCGGGTCGTAGCGGTAGTTGAGCTGGCCGGCACGGCTGTCGGCGATGCCGGTGAGCTGGCCGGCGGCGTCGTACTGGTATTGGCGGTTCCACTGGGTAGAGCCCATCAGCCGCTGGCTGGCCAGGCGGCCGGCCTTGTCGTAGGCCAGGGTCTGTTGCAAGGCATTGCCCAGCACGCGCTGGGTTTCGCGGTGCAGCTTGTCGCGCTCCAGGTTGATGATGTCGCGCTGGCCGAACAGCAGGCCGTGCACGTGGCCGCTGCCGTAGCTGAGGATGTCCACGCGGCGGCCGTCAGGACGCACGGTGGCAATGCGGTTGCCCAGCGGGTCGTGTTCATGTTGCCAGCGGTAGGTTTCCTTGACGCCGGCCACGCTATAGCCGTGGTGTTCTTCTATTACATTGCCCACCGGATCGTAAATCCAGCGCAGGCTGGCGTAGCGGTTCTTGGCCTGGTATAGCCTGCCGGCGGGGTCGTAGCCAAAGCTTTCCAGGCTGCCGGGCGCGCTGCGCTCGATCAGGCGGCCGGCGCGGTCGTAGCGATAAAGGGTGGCGACATCGCCTTCCTGTTGTTTTTCCAGCTGGCCGGCAGAGTTGTAGTGGTAGCGGGTGGCGCTGCCGTCAAATCCGGTTTCCGAAATCAGCTGGCCGCCGGCATCGTATTCAAACAAATACTGGCGGTGGTTTTCATTGCGCAGCGCGGTCAGCCGGCCCAGCTTGTCGTATTTGTAGGCCAGGCTATGGCCGTTGGCGTCGGTGCGGGTTTGCAGCCGGCCGGCTTTGTCGTAGTCGTAATGGGTGGCGCGGCCCAGCGGGTCGGTGAGTTTGAGCAGGCGCGCCTCGGCGTCGTGTTCCAGTTGGGTGGCTTGGCCGTCTGGCTGGACGATGGCTTGCAGGGTGCCGTTGGCCGCGTATTGGTAGCGGGTGGCGTTGCCCATCGCGTCTACGATCAACTGCGCGCGGCCGCGTTCGTCGTACTGCCATTGGGTGGCGCTGCCGGAGCAGTCGGTGTAGCTCTGCAGCAGGCCGTCCGGACGGTAGGTAATTTGCTTCTTGCCGCCCTTGGCATCGGTGATGGCCACCGGCAGGCCCTGTTCGTTGTAGGCGTACTTGGTCTTGTGGCCCAGCGGGTCGGTTTCCTCGATCAACTGGCCTTTGTCGTCGTAGGCGCGCAGCCATTTTTCGCCGAGCGGATCGGTGATCTCCACCAGATTGTCCTGGGCGTCGTAGGCGAAGGCCACTTCACTGCCGTCGCGGCGCTCGTGCAGCACCATATTGCCCTTGTCATCGTACTCGTAGCTGTCTTGCGAACCGTCCGGGTGGATGTGGCTGACCAGCTGTTTTTTGGCGTCGTAGTTGAGCCACTCTTCCTTGTGGTCCGGGAAAATGGTGCGGTAGGGATAACCGGCTTCGTCGAAGTAGTATTCGGTGGTGCGGCCGTAGGCGTCGGTGACGTAGGTGAGGTCGATGTTGTTGTCCCAGGCCAGGCGGATGTCCAGGCTGCCGTCGTCGGCGTATTCGCGCACGGCGCGGGCGTCGGGGCCGTCGCCCTCCCATTCCAGGGTGATGCCGCGGTTGGTGCGGTCGGTGTAGCGGGTGATCAGGTGGCGGTGGTATTGGTAGTTCCAGCTTTGGCCGTTCTCGTCGCTAGCGGCCAGCAGATCGCCTGCGTCGCCGGCCAGCGCCGTGATATCGCTGTACTGGTATTGCGCCAGCGTGCGCAGCGGAAGGCCGGTTTCCGGGTCTTGCAGGCTGACGCGGCTGACGCGGCCATGGCTGTCATGCGCCAAATCCACCACATAGCCGGCGCTGCTGACCAACTGGCTGAGCCGGCCGTCGCGAAAGTTCATCGCGATGCTGTTGCCTGCGCGGTCCTTGATCAGCGCCAGAAGGTATTGTTGACCGTGCCGTTCGTAGAGCTGCACCAAATCGTGGCCGAAGCTGAGCGAGAGCAGGGTGTCGGACAGCGTGGTCAGGGTGTGGCCTTCTAGTTCATCCTTCAGGGATTCGCCCACCGGCGGCAGCGTGTATTCCAGCTCGCGGCCCACATCATCGTAGTATTTGAGCGCGTCGCCGTCGCGTTCAAAGCGCATGCAGTAAGGCATAGCCCAACGCGCGCCCAGCGGGCCGGCGGCATCATTGGCGGCAAAGTCTGATCGGTAAACACGGTCCCATTGTATTGGCAGCACTCCGGGCAGGCTGAAATCGTTGTGGGTCAACGTTTCCACGCCGTTGAGGTAGTTGATGGAATGCTGGGAGCTGCAATTGCATTTACCTCCCTTTCCCCCTCCCTTGAAGCGGCCCATTACCTCCTTGGGCATTTGCTGCACCTTCTTGCTCACCTTGCTGAGGCCCTGCTTGACCGCGGTGCTCTTGGAGGCGATGTGGTCGATGAAGGCTTGACGCAGCTTGGCCAGCATCGGTTTCAGCTTCTCCGCCAGCATTTTTTCCAGCTTGGCCTTGAGTTCGCCGGCCCATTTTGCCAGTGACAGGCCAATGGAGCGCATTTGCGCGCGCAGGGCAGGGGATTTGCCGGTGAGTTTGTCCACTGCATGGGCGGCTGTGACGGCCATGCCGGCCACCGCCTGTTTCTTGGCGCCATCGGCGGCTTTGTTCAGCGCGTCCATATGGGCGGCTATGGTGCCCCAGAAGCCGGAGTTGGTTTTTTCCAGGTTGTAGGCGACGGGCTTGGCCGAGGTGTGCTTGGCGGCGAACTGGCCGAACTTGCCGTCGCCGACGCTGATCAGCAGGTCCGCCAGTTCTTTCAGGTATTTGGCGCCTTCCGCGCTGCATTTCTGCAGATTGCTGTCGATATGTGATTCCACATAGTCCACCCACTTGGCCGGAGTGTTGCGGAAACGATCTGGCAGCAGGGTGATCAATTGCCCCACTAGCGCGCCTTCAATCGCATCTTTGGCAATGTCCTTGCCGGCGCGGCGCAGGCTGGTGGCGCACAGCTTCAGCGTGGGCCGGGTACTGAGCTTGAACATGCTGCCGGCGGCCGGCACCACGCCTATCAGGTCCACGCCCAGGAACATCCAGTCAAAGATGTCCACTTCCTGGCGCTTGCGGCTTTTCTCGCTCATGTCCATGACGTCCACCACGACGTCGCCGACCGAGATCAGGTTGCCCACCACCGGAATGGCGGTGCCCAAGGTCTTCAGCGATTCAACCGTCAGGTAACCGCCGCTGATGTCTTGCAGCCATTTATCAAAAGACTGGCCGGTTTGGGCCAGCGCTTTGGCCGCGTTGGCCGGGGTTGCATCGAGAACAGCGACAGGTGCGGTCATGACAATTCAACTCTGAAAATATCGATAATGGGGCTGATTAAACTTTGAGCAGACCGGGTAGGCTAGGCAGCTTGGGCAGCATGCCGCCGGCGCGTTCGGCCAGCGCGGGGATTGCGCTTTGCGGATTGCGCGCCAAGGCCAGCGCCTGCTGCGCCTGCGCGGCCATGGCTTGCGCCTGGCCCAAGGTGTTTTGCAGCTGCGGGCTGACTTTACCTAGCGTGCTGCCCAGTTGCTGCATCGCCTGCTGTTTGACGGCCTCGCCGGTCTGCTGCAGCGCCACTTCCGGCTGAGGCACAAAGGGGAAGATGTCAGCCTTGTCTTTGTGCGGACGGCCCAGGAATTGCACTTGCGCCGGCCCGGTGGGCAGGCCGTTGACCATGGCCTTGCCGGCCTCGTCCAGCACGCCGTGGTGTTTGACGCCCAGCGCGTCGGTGACCACGAATTTGCCCTGGTCCATGGAGTAGCCATTGGCGAACTCATGGATCACTTGCAGATTGCCCATGCCCGGCTTGTTGAAGGTGGGCGTGGGGGTGCTGAGGCTGGCCGGGCCGCTCAGTTTGTGGCTGGCACCCTTGACGCTGACTTCGCCCGGGCAGTGCACTTCGATATTGCCGCCCTTGAGGCGGATATAGCCGCCGCCGCTGGTGAGCAGGATTTCCTGGCCGGCGGCGATTTCCACCTTGCCCTTGCAGGCTGTGACGGTCACATCCTTGTCCGCGGTCACCTCAATGCTGTCGCTCTGTGCTTGAACCTGCACCTTGCCCTTGGCGGCAATCAGCTTCAGCGCCACCTTGTCCTTCACCCCGGCCACGAACAGGCTGATGTGCTGGCCCACATTGTGAATCCAGCGCCGGCCGCTGGTCTGGTTGGTATCGCGCTGCGCCACCAGGTCCAGGTTGGTACCGGCCGCCACGGTCTGGCTTTGCTGGCTCAGGCTGGCGATGCCAGCGGGGGCGGACAGCACGATTAACGGCTGCTGGCCGGCCTGGTCTTTCGCGGTCTTGCCGTCTTTGTCGGTGTTGCTGCCCGCCTCCCAGGCTTTCAGGGCGGCGGCCTGGTGTTGCAGGTGGCCTTCGGTTTTCTTGGCGGCTTTGGTGTTGTCCGCGCCGATTTCTTCCGGCCCGGTTTCCATGGTGTCCGCCTGCTGGCCAGTGGCGGTGTCGCCCAGGCTTTGACTCAGGCTCAAGGCCGCGTCCAGCTGGCTTTGCGCCTGTTCGCGCGCCAGCTGTTTGCCGGACGCGCCGTTCTGCGCTTCGGTGCTCAGCAGCAGGCCGTGGCCGGCGCGGATGGCGCCGTGCTGGTCGGTTCTGAGTTCGAAGCCATCGCCGCGCGGCTCGGCCTTGCCGTTGCTGCGCGGGTGGGTGAGGAAGCCCTGGTTGAGTTGGGTTTTGCCCGGCTCGCTCGATAGTTTTGCGCGCACTTCACCGGGGGTGTCGTCGAACAGCAGTTCGTTGTACTGGCCGCCCTGGTGTTCTTTGGATTTGATGCCGGACAGGGTTTTATTCGCCGGCAGCGCGCCGGCGCCGCTGAAGTCCGGCGTCGGGTGGCTGCCGTTGTAGAGCACGCCGGTGATCACCGGGCGGTCGATGTCGCCTTCGATGAAGTCGACCAGCACTTCCTGGCCGATGCGCGGGATGAATTGGTGGCCCCAGCCGGCGCCGGCGCTGGGCATCGCCACCCGCAGCCAGCAGGAGGATGTGTCGTCCAGGTTGGCGCCGATGCTCGGGTGTTCGTCCGGCCGTTGCCAGTGGAATTGCACCTTGATGCGGCCGTGCTGGTCGGTGTGCACCTCTTCACCCTGGGGGCCAACCACGGTGGCGGTCTGCACGCCGCGGGACTTGGGCTTGGCCAGCTCGGTGTGGGCGTAGGCTGGGGTCAGCGGCACGCCGCGGCGCTGGGCGTCGAACTCGGCGCGGAAGGGTTGGGCA
>NZ_JBRBAF010000022.1:0-47383 GCF_052805975.1 Chromobacterium sp. W521 | reverse complement strand
TGGCCGTGACGGGCTGGCGGGCGTGGATGTGTCGCGCACCGTGGGCTGGTTCACCAGCCTGTATCCGCTGCGGCTGCCGCTGAGCGGGGAGCTGTCAGGAGACCTGAAACGGGTGAAGGAGCGGATGCGGAGCGTGCCGGACGGCGGCCTGGCTTACCACGCGCTGCGTTACGGCGGCCGCGGGTCGGAGCTGGGCGGCCATGCGCGCACGGTGTGCTTCAACTATCTGGGCCAATGGCGGCTGGAGGAGGGCGGCGAGCCGCGCTCCACGTGGTTGGGGGAGCCGCCGGGGGGTACGCGCGGGGCGGGGATGACGCGGCGCTACGGGCTGGACGTGGTGGCGCAGGTGCACGAAGGGCGCTTGCGGGTGGACTGGCTGTATAGCGCGGCGCGACAGCGGGAAGACGCGATCAAGGCGCTGGCCGAGGGTTTCCGCGCGGAACTGGACGCGGTGCTGGCGCATTGCCAGTCGCCGGAGTCTGGAGGGCTGACGCCGTCGGACCTGCCGCTTGCCCATCTGGACCAGAACGATATCGACGAAGTGTTACAGCTACTGAACGAACAGTTATGAACCAAACATTATCGAATACCGCACAGCAAGCCCGCTCGAAAGTCGAGACCATGCTGCCGTTGACGCCGACGCAACAGGGCCTGCTGTTTCATACGCTGAAGGCGCCGGAGTCCGGCGTCTATTACGAACAGGTGGCTTGCTCCTTCCACGCCGCGCTCAACGCCGCCGATTACCGGCGCGCGCTGGAAGCGGTGGTCGCGCGGCACGGCGTGCTGCGCACCGGCTTTTTGTGGGACGGCCCGTCCAAGCCGGTGCAGGTGGTCTTCCGCGACGTCGAACTGCCGTGGGTGGAGGAGGACTGGCGAGCGTTTGACCAAGAGGAGCAGCAGCGCCGTCTCGCCGCCTATCGGGACGCGGACCGGCGTCCCGGTTTTCACCTGAGCCGCGCGCCGCTGATGCGTTGCGCCTTATTCCGCACCGGAGAGGAGCGCTACGAGTTCGTGTGGAGCTATCACCATCTGCTGCTGGATGGTTGGTCGGTGCAGATTGTGCTGGGGGAGGCGCTCGCCTTTTACGACGCTTACCGGCGCAGCGCCGTTCCGGCTTTGCCGCCGCCCCAGCCGTACAGCGCCTTCCTGCGCTGGTTGGACGAACAGGACGGCGCCGAGGCCGAGGCTTTCTGGCGAGCGCGGCTGGGCGATGTGCGCTCGGCCACGCCCCTGCCGTTCGCCGACGACGCGCGTCCGGACCGCGCGCCCGGCCACGGTCTGATAGAACGCGAGCTCGACGCGCGAACGAGCGAGGGGTTGCAGCGTTTGGCGCGAGAGTGCGAGCTCACGCAGAGCACGGTGATCCAGGCCGCCTGGGCTTTGTTGTTGGCGCGCGCGAGCGGCCGCGACGACGTGGTGTTCGGCACCACCGTGTCCGGCCGGCCGGCGGCGCTGCGCGGCGTCGAGCAGATGGTGGGGCTCTTTGTCAACGCGCTGCCGACGCGCGCGTCCGTTGACCTTGAACTGACGCTGGGCGACTGGCTGCGGCGGCTGCATTGCCAGCACGTCGACGCCGAAGCCTATGCGTATACCCCGCTGCACGCGATTCCGGGCTGGAGCGGAGTCGCTCCCGGCGCGCCCTTGTTCGAGAGCCTGGTGGTGTTTGAGAACTACCCGGCGCGGGCGGATGCGAAACGCTATCGCGAGCAACTGGGCGTGAGCGATGTCGAGGTGGTCGAGCAGACCAATTACCCGCTGACAGTGGTGGCGATTCCCGGCGAGCGTTTGAGCCTGCGTCTGCATTTCGACCGCCAGCGGATTTCGGCGGCGTCGGCGGAGCGGGTCGTCGAGATGCTGGCGGGGGTGTTGGGCCAGTTCGAACGCGGCGGCCCGGCGCTGAGCGTCGCGCGGGTGTCGCTGTTGGGCGACGAAGCTGGCGGCGCGCTGGCCGCGCGCTGGAACGCGGCGGCCCGTCGCGCGGACGATGTGGAGCGCCAGTGCCTGCATCGCCGTTTTGAGGCGCAAGCGCGCTCGCGGCCGGACGCCGTTGCGCTGAAGTGCGACGGCGAGACGCTCACTTACGCGGAACTGGATCGCCGCTCCAACCGGCTGGCCTGGCGGCTGGACGCGGCCGGGGTGCGCGGCAACGCGCCTGTCGCGCTGGCGTTTGGGCGCGGCATGGACAGCGTCGTCGCAATTCTGGCCGTGCTGAAGGCGGGCGCCTTTTACGTGCCGCTGGATCTCGACCATCCGTCGGAACGCCTCGCATGGATGTTGGACGATATCGGCGCCGGCGCGCTGATCTGCGGCGAGGAGGCGCGAGATCGCTTCGGGGACTTCGGCGGGGTTCTGATCGGGATGGGGGATGCGGCGGCGCCCGACGAGCGCGAAGACGCGCCGCCGCCGCGAGACACTTCGCCCGCGGACCTGTGCTATGTGATCTACACCTCGGGTTCGACCGGGCAGCCTAAAGGCGTGTGCGTGGAGCACCGCAACGCGGACCATTTGTTCGCGGCCACGCGCCGGAGCTACGGCATCGGACCGTCGGACGTATGGACCTTGTTCCATTCCTATGCCTTCGATTTCTCGGTATGGGAAATCTGGGGCGCCTTGCTGCATGGCGGACGGCTGGAAATCGTGCCTTACCGCTGCTCGCGCACGCCGGACGAATTTCTCGCGCTGCTGGAACGCGAGGGCGTCACGATGCTGAGCCAGACCCCCAGCGCTTTCAAGCAACTGCTGCGCGCGCTGGACGACGCGCGGCGGCCTTTGCCGGCCGGCTTGCGCTATGTGTTCTTTGGCGGCGAGGCGACGATTCCCAGCCAGTTCGCCGCCTGCCTGAACGATGCGGGCGGGGTGGCGCTGGTCAATCTCTACGGCATCACCGAGACCACGGTGCATGTCACCGAGCGCGTATTGGGCCCGGGCGACGCGCAGTCGTCGCGTAGCCCTGTGGGCCGGCCCTTGCCGGGCTACCGCGTCTACCTGCTCGACGCCGCCGGGCATCCGGTGCCGCCGGGCGTGCCGGGCGAAATTCACGTGGGCGGGGAGGGCGTGGCGCGCGGTTACCACAATCGCCCCGAGCTCGACCGCGAGCGTTTCATCGCGGACCCGTTCCTGCCCGGCGAGCGGCTTTATCGCAGCGGAGACCTAGGGCGCTTCGACGCGCGCGGCGAGCTGGACTATCTGGGCCGCATCGACGACCAGGTCAAGATCCGCGGTTTCCGCATCGAGCTGGGCGAAGTAGAGGCGACGCTGGCCCGGCATCCGGACGTCGCCGCGGCAGCGGTCATGGTCGACGACGCGACCATAGACGGCCACGCCCAATTGGCGGGTTTTGTGGTGGCGCGCGGTTCGGCGCGCGTGTCCGGTTCCGCGCTGCGGGACTGGCTTGCCCAGCGCCTACCGCCGCACGCGGTGCCGGCGCGTGTGGTCGAGATGGACGCGATTCCGCTGACGAGCAACGGCAAGCTGGATCGCCGCAGGCTGGCCGGCGCGCTGGCGGTGGACGCCGACGCGGCGCGTCCGCGCATAGCGCCGCGCAACGCGGTGGAGCAGGCGCTGGTCGGTGTGTTCGAGTCCGTGCTCAAACGCTCGCCTATCGGCGTTACCGACAACTTTTTCGAGCTGGGCGGCGACTCCATCCTGAGCATTCAGATCCTGTCCGCCGCGCACAAGGTCAACATCGATTTTTCGCTGGACGATTTGATGCGCTCGCTGACCATAGAGCGGCTCGCGCCGCGCGTCCGGCAGGCGGGCTCGGCGCCGCCGACCGCGAGCGCGCCGCCGCTAGATGCCGTCCACGAGGACGCCTATCCGCTCAGCGCAATGCAGATGGCGATGCTCGCCAACGAGATGCGGCACGGCCAGGACTCGGCTTACCACAACGTCAACGGCCAGCGTCTGGCTCTGCCATTCGACGCTGCCGCGCTAGAGGCGACGCTCCGCGGCGCCTTTGAACGCCATCCGGCGCTGCGCACCGCTTTCGACCTCGCGGCCGACGAGGAGCCGCTGCAGTACGTGCATCGTCAAGTGCCTTTGCCGCTGACGGTCAGCGATTGGCGAGGCCTGGACCCGGAGCGGCAGGACGCACGGATTCGAGATTGGCGCGAAGCCGAGAGGCGCCGGCGCTTCGACGTCGAGCGTCCGCCGCTGATCCGCTTCGCCGTGCACCGCTTGAGCGAAGAGGCGATGCACATCGGCGTGACCAAGCACCACGCGATTCTAGATGGTTGGAGTTTCAACCTGCTGCTCTCCGAGCTGATCTCCGACTATTCGGCGCGGCTGGCCGGCCGGCCGCTGACGCTGGCTGCGCCCGCGAGCCGGTTCCGCGATTTCGTCGAGCGGGAGCGCGAGGCGGCGCGTTCGGAATCGCTGCGCGATTGGTGGCGCGCGCGTCTGCAATCCTTGCCGGTCACGCGGCTGGCGCGGGAGCCGGGTGGCGACGCGGAGCCGGTCGAAGTGCCTATTTCGGCGGCCCAGTCGGCTGGCCTGGAAGCGCTTGCCGCGAGCGCGGGCGCATCAGTGAAAAGCGTGCTGCTGACAGCCCATCTGCTCGCCTTGTCGCGCATCGCAGGCGCATCCTCGGTGACCAGCGGCGTGGTGTTCAACGGCCGCAGCGAGGGTGTTGACGGCGATCGGGTGCTGGGCCTGTTCCTGAACAGTCTGCCGCTGGGTTTCGACTTTCCGGCCGGCGCCTTCGACGCCGTCGCGTTGGTGCGCGCGGTGCAGTCGGCCGAGCTGGAAGTCTTCAGTCGCCGGCGCTATCCCTTGATCGAATTGCATCGACAGGCCGGCACGGTGTTCGACGCGCTGTTCAACTTCACGCATTTCCGCGCTCTGGAGGAAGCGGTGCGCGACATCGAGGTTTCCGACGGCTATGCGAGCGATATGACTAATGTGCCGCTGGTGGTGCAGAGCAGCTTCGACGGCCGGCAGCGCGCACTGCGGATCACGCTGGTGCCGTCGCGCGGGTATTTCTCTACGGCGACCGTCAACCGCTTCGCGGCTCTCTATGCGGACGCCTTGCGAACGCTGCTGGGCGAGCCCGCGGCAGAGGGCGCAGGCGCCGTCGGCGCGATAAGGGCGGACGGCGGAGAGCGCCGGAGCGGGGCCTCTACCGCCGCGACGCCGGCCGCAGTCGGGAGGGCCGCGGCGGCGCGGCCTAGCGGCGCGGCCCTGCGATGCGAACTGAGGGCGCTATGGGCAGCCGTGCTCAAGCGCGAACCGCCGTCCGACGACAGCGATTTTGTGGCGTTGGGCGGAGACTCGCTGCTGATGCTGCGGATCTGCTCCCGCGCCGGCCGGGCGTTTGGGCTGAACTCAGCGGTGGTGGCTCGCTTGCTGACGGCACAGACGGTGGCCGAGCAAGCCCGCGTCATTGAGACAGACGGCGCGGGCGAAGACGGCGCCCGGGTCGGCTCGCTCGTCGCCTTGTCCGCGCAGGGCGACGCGCCGCCGCTGTTCTTCGCGCCTGGCGCGGGCGGCCATGTGCCGTATCTGCGCGCGCTCGCGGCCGAGTTGCCGAATGCCTTCTCGGTGTGGGGCATGACGCTGCCCGGCGACGCCGGCAGCGTGGAAGCGATGGCGACGGCACTGATCGCGGACATCCGGCGGGTGCAGCCTTACGGCCCGTATCGTCTCGGCGGTCATTCCTTTGGAGGTTGGGTCGCTTTTGAGGTTGCCCGGCAATTGGCCGGACAGGGCGAGGCGGTGGACTGGGTCGCGGTGGTGGACAGTTTGCCGCCGGGGCCGGCGGCGCAGTCGCGGAAACAGGATTGGCAAGGTGGCCGTTGGGTCGCGGAGATCGGCAACAGCTTCGCGCGCCTGGCCGACGCCGAACTGGTGTTCGACGAAGGCGAATTCGACGCGCTGGACGATGCGCGGAGAGTCGAACATTTGCGCGAGCGCTTGGTCGAGGCGGGCGCGGTGCCGGAGGCGCTCGGCCTGCCCGAATTCGCGGCGCGCGTGCGCGCCTTCATTTCGCATTCGCTGACCGATTACACACCGGCGACGCCTTATGCGGGAGCCTTGCACGTGATCGTGGCCGCCGACGGGGACGGTGAAGCGCTGATAAGCGGCTGGCGTCAGGCTGCGTCGGGCGCGGCGACGGCGGTTCGCCTGGCCGGCGACCATATCGGCATCATGCGCCGCCCGTTCGTCAACGGGTTAGCCGCCGCTTTGCGCGCCGCGGAAGCCGCCGCGCGCCGATCCGTTTCAGTGAAGCAAACCGAGGAAGAACAATGAATACACGAGTGAAGGCATTCGCCGCCGTTGAAGCGGCGCTGGCGGAACCGGAGGCGGCGCTCGCCAACGGCGATTTCGAAACCGTTGAACGGCTGATGAGCGGCATCCGCGAGAGCAACCGGATGAAAGGCGTCTGGCTGCCGCAGGTGCCGCGCGCGGACGGCGGCCTGGGCTTGAGCCTGCTTGAGCTGGTGGAAGTCGGCGAACTGCTGGGCGCCTCGCCGCTGGGCCATTACGCGGTCAATTACCAGGCGCCCGACGCCGGCAATATCGACGTGCTGCTGGAGTACGCGACTCCCGCGCAGCGCCGGCGTTGGCTGGAGCCGCTGTTGCGCGGCGAGCTGCGCAGCTGCTTCGCGGCGACGGAGCCCGAGTCCGCCGGATCCAACCCCTCCTCGCTGAAAACGACAGCGGTGTACAAGGACGGCGGCTGGCACTTGAGCGGCCGCAAATGGTTCGCGTCCGGCGCCGACGGCGCGGGCTTCGCCATCGTGCTGGCCGTCACCGACGAGGCCGCGCCGCTGCATGCGCGCACCAGCACCTTCATTGTGCCGACCGACGCGCCGGGCTTCCGCCATGTCCGCAATCTGCGCGTGATGGGCGACGAAGGCTGCGGCTGGGCCAGCCACGGCGAACTGGAGCTGGACGATTGCCGGGTGGGTGAGGATGCGATGCTGGGCAAGCCGGGAGAGGGCTTCGTCGTGTTGCAGGCCCGGCTCGCCACCGGGCGGCTGCATCATTGCGCGCGCTGGATAGGCGTGTGCGAGCGCGCGTTCGCCATCATGTGCCGGCGCGCGTGCCGCCGGGAGCTGGCGGCGGGCGAGCTGTTGTCCTCGCGCCAGACCGTGCAGAACTGGATCGCCGAGAGCCGCGCGTCGATAGACGCCGCGCGGCTGCTGGTGACTCAGGCGGCCACGCGGCTGCAAAACCGTCATGAGCGCGCGCAGATCGACATCTCGATCGCGAAATTTTTCGTGGCCGGCGCAACGCAGACCGTGCTCGATCACGCGCTGCAGGTGCAAGGCGCGCTGGGCGTCAGCGGCGACACGATTCTCAACGTGTTGTGGCGGCATGAACGAGCGGGGCGGATTTACGACGGCCCGGACGAGGTCCACAAAGCGCTGGTGGCGCGCCATGCGCTGGCCGGCTTCCGCCGGGAGCTGACATGAGCGCGCGAATCGCGGAGCGGGCGATGGCGGCATTGGGCCGCTCCGGCATGGGCGCGCGCGCGACGCGGGTCGGCGGCGGCCGGGCCAGCGAAGTGTTTTTGGTGCAGGGGGGCGACAGCGAGCTCATTGCCTACTGGCTGCCGGAGGGCGGCGCGCGGGAAGCACGGCGTCGTTTCGCGCTCCTTGAGCGGATGGCTGGCCAGTTCCGGCTCGCGCCCAGGCCGCTGGCGGTTGATGAGGACGGCGACGCCGCCTTGCTGCTGGTCGAAAAGCTGGAGGGCGTCGCGCCGGCGGCTTGCGGGCCGCTCGCGCCCGACACGGTGCGCCGGCTCGCGGAAAACTTCATCGGGACGCTGGCGAGCCTGCATGCGCTGGAGGTCGCGCCCGCCGATCGGCCCCCCGACTATCTGCGTCGCATTCTGAGCGAGTGGCGGCGGCGCTGGAACGCGGAGGAGGCGGGCGGGGCGATAGACGCCGACTTCAGCGCCGTGGCCGACTGGCTGACCGAGCGTATGCCCGAGACCGCGCCCGCGGCCTGGCTGCACAACGACTACAAGCTGGACAACATCCTCGTCGATCCGGGCGACCCCGCGCGGGTGGTGGGCGTCGTCGATTGGGAGCTGGCCGCCGTCGGCCATCCGCTGGCCGACCTTGGCGCCGCGCTCGCTTACTGGATAGAGAGCCGGGACTCGTCGCTGCTGCGGCTGGACGCGCCTGGACCGAGCTGCGCGCCGGGTGCGCCGACGCGCGAGGCGCTGGTCGATTTGTACGCGGCGGCGGCCGGACGCGAGGTCACGGAACCCGCCTACTGGTACGCCTACGGCCTACTGCGCTTGGCGGTGATCACGCAGCAACTGGCGCTGCGGCGGCGGGACGAAGGCCAGCGCGTGCCGCGCGCCAAGTTGATCGTGCGCTGGCTGCTGGACCGCGCGGCGGAAGCATGCGGCGGCGGCCGCCTATGAAGGCCGCCCGCGCGCCATCCCATTCATTTCCAATCAAGGACACTCGACCCATGAATTCCGAAACCTCCCCAATGTTGTTCGACGTCGTCGTGATCGGCGGCAGTCACGCCGGACAATCCGCCGCGCTGCAGATCGCGCGCGCGCGCCGCCGCGTGCTGGTGATTGATGCCGGCGCGCGCCGCAACCGCTTCGCCTCTCAATCTCACGGCGTGATCGGCCAGGACGGACGTTCGCCGGACGCGATCGCCGCGGACGGCAAGGCGCAACTGCTTGCTTACCCTAACGCGCAATGGCGGGAGGATAGCGTGGTCCGGGCGGAGCGGAGCGACGCCGGCTATACGCTCATCTGCGCATCCGGGCAACACTACAGAGCGCGCCAACTGGTGCTCGCCTTCGGCGTGGTGGACGAGCTGCCGGAACTGGAGGGCCTGGAGGAACGCTGGGGGGACAGCGTGTTCCACTGCCCTTACTGCCATGGCTACGAACTGGATGGGGGCCGCATCGGCGTGCTCGGCAGCGGGCCCTTGTCCTATTTGTCGGCGATGTTGATGCCGGAGTGGGGGCAGACCGTTTTTCTGACCGACGCTAGCTTCGAGCCGGACGAGGAGCAGCGCGAGGCGCTGGCGCGGCGGGGCGTTGAGATCGTGCGCGACCGGATCGCGCGCATTGTCGACCGCGCCACCGTCGAACTTGCCGATGGGCGCCGGATCGCGTTCGACGGGCTGTTCACGATGAACCGCATGCGCCTGTCCAGCCCCGTCGCGGAACAACTGGGCTGCGCGATAGAGGAGGGGCCGCTGGGGCCGTATGTGCGGACCGACGACGCAATGGAGACTTCCACGCCGGGCGTGTTCGCTTGCGGCGACATCACGCATCGGGGCGGCACCGTGGCGCTGGCCATCGGCAACGGCGCGCTGGCGGGCATCGCCGCGCATCGCAAGTTGGTGTTCGGGTGAGGCGCGCGCGGGGCGTGGCGGCGCATTTCTCTTTCTTGCTACCGGAAATAGATCAATGAGTTGGCAAAACCTATGTTTTTCGTGGCTGTTGCGCAGAACGGCCAAATCTCTGACCCGCAAACCCGGCCTGACCGCTCAGGAAATGCGCGAGCGCAGCGCGAAATGGGCTCGCGGCGAAGCAAAGCCGCCGCGCGGATGGCGGGTGCGCAAGCTGGACGCGCAGGCGCTGCGAGGCGAGTGGATAGAACCGGAGACCGCCGAGCGGCGCGAGGCGACCGGGCGGGTCATTCTGTATCTGCACGGCGGCGGCTATTGCTTCTGCTCCCCGGTCACGCACCGGGGCGTGGCCGCCGCGCTGGCGCGGGAAGCGGACGCGCGGGCGTTTTCGCTGGATTACCGGCTTGCGCCGGAACATCCGTTCCCCGCCGCCGTCGACGACGCGCTGGCGGCGTATCAGGCGCTGCTGGACGAGGGCGTGGCGGCGGACCGGATCGTGATCGCCGGCGATTCGTCGGGGGGCGGGCTGGCGCTCGCCTTGCTGCTGTCGCTGCGCGACGCGGGCGCGCCCTTGCCGGCCGGGGCGGTGCTGTTCTCGCCGTGGACGGATTTGGCGGCGACCGGAGCGTCTCTGGAAGCGAACGATGCGTCCGACGTGATGCTGAGCGCGGTTGCGGTGAGGAATTTCTCGCGTTACTACCTTGGCGACGCCGCGGCCGATCATCCCATCGCCTCGCCGCTCTACGGCGATTACGCTGGCTTGCCCGATCTATTCATTCAGGCCAGCGACACCGAGGTGCTGCTGGACGACGCCGCGCGCGTGGCTCGCAAGGCGAGCGCGGCCGGCGTCGCGGTGGACTTCAAGGTGTGGCGGCGGCTACCGCACGCATGGGCCACCTTGGCGCCCATGCTGCCGGAGGCGAGGGCGGCGATCAAAGAGGCCAGCGGTTTCGTTCGCAAGGTGGCGCCATGAACCGCGAATGGAAGCCGGCGCCGGGCGGCGCGTGGGTGGACGCCGCGCCGGCGGGCCGGCATGCGGCGCTGCGCCTGTTTTGCTTTCCGTATGCGGGCGGCGGCGCGGCGGTGTTCCGGGGCTGGGAGGAGCGGCTTCCGGCCGAGGTGGATGTCCGTCCGATGCATCCGCCGGGGCGGGGGCGGCGGTTTCACGATGCGCTGCGCTACCGGCTGGATCAGCTGGCCGACGAGGCGACGGACGCGATTGCGCCGTTTCTGGACCGGCCTTACGCCTTGTTCGGGCACAGCATGGGCGCGAGCCTGGCGTTTGAAGTGGCTCAACGGGCGCAGGCGCGAAGCCTGCCGTCGCCGTCGTGTTTGATCGTTTCCGGTCGCGCCGCGCCGCACTTGCCCGCGAGGGATCGGCCGATCCACGCTTTGCCGGACGAGCAGTTTCTGGACGAGGTGATGAGGATGAATGGCACGCCGGCGGAAGTGCTGGAGCACCCGGAACTGGTTCAGATCATTCTGCCGGTGTTGCATGCCGATTTCGAGGCGATAGAGACCTACCATCCCGAGCCGCGTCCTCCGCTGAGCTGCCGCATCCTTGCCCTTGGCGGCAGCGAAGAGGTCCGGGGCGCGGAGGCGGCGGCTTCATGGCGCGGCTACACCACCGGCGGCTTCCGCAGCGAGATCCTTCCCGGCGATCACTTCTTTCTGAATGGGAGGCCGGACAGTTTGTTCGCGATACTGAACGAGGAGCTTGGCCGATTTTTGTGACCAGTGGCTGGGCGGAAAAAAACCGCTGAGGCACGGGGCGCAGCGGTTGGGGCGGTTTGGGCACCGGCTCAGGGCGTTGGCGTTGCGCCTTCCAGCATGGAAACGCCTTCCAGCCCGGAGCGGAACACCGCCTGTTGCAGGGTGTCGATCGCCTTCTTGCGGAAGAACTGCTTGCGAGTCACCAACAGCACGCGGCGCTGCGGCGCCGGCGTCTTGAACGGCACCACCGACAGCAGCGACTCATCGGTCGGGCCTATCGAGGTCGACGGCATCACCGTGACGCCCATGCCGCTGGCCACCATGTGACGGATGGTGTTGAGCGAGCTGCCTTGCAGATTGGCCGCCAGCGTGCCGCCATGGCTTTGCCGGCTGGCGAGGTCGCTGCAGGCTTGCAGCACCTGGTCGCGGAAGCAATTGCCTTGGGTCAGCAGCAAGACGCTCTCGTCTGCCAGTTGATTGGCGGCGATGGCGCCCAGCTTTTCCCAGGGGTGGCCCTTGGGCGTGGCGACGACGAAGGGCTCGTCGTACAACGGGCTCGCCACGGTGCCGGCTTCGTCGAAGGGATCGGCGACGATGATGGCGTCCACCTCGCCCCGCTTGAGCATTTCCGAGAGCCGGGAGGTGTAGTTCTCCTCCAGGATCAAGGGCATGTCAGGCGCCAGGATGCGCAAGGCCGGGATCAGGCGCGGAAGCAGATAGGGGCTAATGGTGAAAATCACCCCCAGCTTCAGCGGGCCCACCAGCTCGTTCTGATGCTCGCCGGCCAGGCGTTTGACGGTTTCGGCTTCTTCCAGCACGCGCTGCGATTGCTCGATGATGCGCTCGCCGATCTCGGTGACGCTGACTTCCTGGCCGCCGCGCTCAAACAGCGTGACGCCCAGTTCGTCCTCCAGCTTCTTGATGGCGATGGACAACGTCGGCTGGCTGACGAAGCAGCTTTGCGCGGCGCGGCCGAAGTGGCGCTCCCGCGCCACCGCGACGATATAGCGAAGTTCGGTCAGCGTCATGGCTCAGCGCTGGTGCTCCGGCAGCACGATATTGACTTCCAGCACTTCAAAATCGTCCTGACGCTCCACCTGTACTTTGATGTCGTCCAGATTGACCGCGACGTATTTGGAGATCACTTCCATCAGCTCGCGTTGCAGAGCCGGCAGATAGTCGGGCGCGCTGCGGCCGTTGCGTTCGTGGGCCAGGATGATTTGCAGCCGTTCTCTGGCAATGGCCGCGGTTTTCTGGCGTTTGCCAAAGATCATTTCGATCAGGGACATGACTTAACCTCCAAAGAGGCGTTTCAGAATGCCCACCTTGGGGGCATCGAGGAAACGCATCGGGCGCTCTTCGCCCAGGAAACGGGCCACCACGTCGGAATAGGCGTCGGCAACGTCCGAGCCTTTCAGGTGGATGGCCGGGGTGCCGGAGTTGGAGGCTTGCAGAACGGTCTGCGACTCCGGAATCACGCCCAGCAGCGGCACGCGCAGAATCTCCTTCACATCGTCCACCGACAGCATTTCGCCCTTGTCGACGCGGCCGGCGGAGTAGCGGGTGATGAGCAGGTGTTCCTTGACCGGCTCGCGGCTTTCTTCCGCGCGCTTGGACTTGGAGGACAGAATGCCCAGGATGCGGTCGGAGTCGCGCACAGAGGAGACTTCCGGATTGGTGACGATCAGCGCTTCGTCGGCGAAGTACAGCGCCATCAGCGCGCCTTTTTCGATGCCGGCCGGAGAGTCGCAGACGATGTATTCGAAGCCGGCTTCGGCCAGGTCTTTCAATACCTTCTCCACGCCGTCCAGCGTCAGCGCGTCTTTGTCGCGGGTTTGCGAGGCGGGGATGATGTAAAGGTTGTCGCAGTTCTTGTCCTTGATCAGCGCCTGGTTCAGGCTGGCTTCGCCGTTGACGACATTGATCAGGTCATAGACCACGCGGCGTTCGCAACCCATGATCAGGTCCAGGTTGCGCAGGCCGACGTCGAAGTCGATGACGACGGTTTTGTGACCGCGCAACGCCAGGCCGGAGGAGAAGCTGGCACTGGTAGTGGTTTTACCGACGCCACCCTTGCCGGACGTCACAACGATGATTTTTGCCACAGTCGATCCCTTTGAATAATGGCTTGTTACTCGCCGAGCGCGGACATGACCAGGCGCTCGTTCTCGAGATAGATTTGAGTCGGCTTGCCCAGAATGCTGTCGGGCAAGGCTTGTTCGATAGTTCGATAGACCCCGGCGATGGACACCAGTTCGGCTTCCATGCTGCGGGCGAAAATGCGGGCGCCGGCGTTGCCGCGGGCGCCGGCGAGAGCGCGGCCGCGCAAGGGCGCGTAGATATGGATGTTGCCGTCGGCGATGACTTCAGCGCCGGCGCTGACCATGGCCAGCACGATCAGGTCGCAGCCCTTGGCGTAAATCTGCTGACCGGCGCGCACGGGACGGTCCACGATCATGGCGCCGGTCGCCTGGGCGGGTTCCGGCGCGGCGGGTTTGTCGGCAGGCTCCGGCGCGTTCTGCGCCGAGCGCGGCGGCGTGGCGCTGCTGGTGTAGGCGAGGCCGAACTGGCTGGCGACGCCGGCCAGCGCGGTGCTGGGGTGGCGCAGGGCCACCGCGCGGATGCCGCGACGGCTCAGCATGGGCAGCAGGCGGCCGTAATCCAGTTCGGCCGGGGCGGGCAAGGCTTCCACGTCGAGGACGAAGGCTTCTACCGGCGCGTCGTGGCCGGTGCCGAAGCGCGCATCCAGCGCCTGGCTCAGCTCATCCAGGTCGTCGGTGCGCAGCAAGAGCGCCAGCAGATCCAGGCTGGCGGATTTTATGTCGAATGCGTTGGCCGCAGGGCTCATTGTACTTGGCTTTATGTAGATAGATTTATTCTATGGGGCGAGTGTACTGGGTTGCTGACGGGCTTTCAATGGCGTTGCTCGGCTTGGGGCCAAAAGGTGGAAATCGGCTAGCGTAACGGGCTTGGGCGCGGACAAGTGTTGCAATTGCGGGAAACATTGCTAGAAGCGGGAGGGAAGGGCCTTGCTGTCATGTCCCTGGAATGTTTGTGTTGTAAAAATCCATGAAAAATAGTGGTTTAGCGGCTTGTGCGTTGCAACATTTTCTTGACTCGAGAAAGACGAGTCGCCACAATGGCAATTGTTGCGATGCAACATCAAGAGCGCAGGTTAAGTTCGCTGTCGTTGCTGAGCTGTCAATTTTGGATATTTTTTAGGAGTCGTCATGTTTACCACTACTCAAGAATTCTCCGCTCTCGGCCAGTCGCAGTTCGACAAGGCCGTGCGTTTCTCCTCCATCGTGCTGGCCGGCGCTGAGCGTTTGGCCGCGCTGCAACTGGATCTGTCGCGCAAGCTGCTGGCAGACAACGCCCAGGCAATCAAGGCGCTGAGCGAAGCCAAGGATCCCAAGGCTTTCGCCGAAGTGCAGAGCAGCCTGGCACAGCCGTCCATCGACCAGGCTTTCTCCGTGGCGCGCAATGTGTACGACGCCGCGCTGGCCACTCAGAATGAACTGGCCGCTTTTGTCGAAGAGCAGATCGCCGAAGGCAACCAAACCCTGCTGAGCAATCTGGATCGTTTGTCCAAGAACGCGCCGGCGGGCTCCGATGCCGCGGTGACGGCTCTGAAAAGCCTGGTGAACACTTCCAACGCCGCTTTCGAAAGCGTGTCCAAGACCGCCAAGAAAGTCAGCGCGGAAATCGCCGAAGCCAGCGTTGAAGCCGCCACCAACTCCGCCAAGGCCGCCAGCGCCGCTGTCGCCCGCGGCAAGAAGGCGACCAGCGCCGCCTGATTCCGGTCCTTGTCGTTAAAAAAAGCCCGCATTCGTGCGGGCTTTTTTAGTTTCCGGAAGCCAGAGGCGACTGGGTCGCAAAATCGCTCCACAGCCGCTCCCAGGCGTGCCGGCAGCCGTTTGCCTGGAGAATCAGCGAGGCAAGGCTGGCGGCGTAGTGGTTTTGCTGCCGGGGAGGCTCGGCGAAGTCCTGACGCGCCGTCGCGCTGTCCGCGGTCAGGTTTCGCTCCGTCAGATAGCGCTGAGACAGGCGCACCAGCTGTTCCCATAGCTGCCACTGTTCTCGCAGCGAGGCTTCCCAGTCCGGCAGGGTTTGAGTCACCGGGCTGGGCGGTGCATGTCGTCTCAGCATGAACAGCAGGGCCTCCCAGACTTGACGGGTATAGCGCGCGCTGCCCGCCGGGCCACAACGCAGCCAGGCGGCCGGCAGCGGAGCCAGCGCGTCCAGCAAGGTTAGGGCGGCGGGCGGCGGAGCGGGTTCGGCCCCCAGCAAAAGCATGAAGCCGAAGTCGGCGCCCAGTGGCTGCCAGGCGCCATCCAGCTCCAGCAAGGAGATGCCTTGTTCGAGACAGAGCCGCAGCCGGGATGGCAAGGGAGCTTGATGCAGGGGGTCGATATTGATCCAGCAGCCGGAGGACAGGTAAAACCCTTGCCAGTCGGAAGGCAGCCAAGACGGCAGTCCGCTTGCGTCCGCGGTCGCGGACACTCCTCGGCTGGCCAGGCGTTGCTGGAGCCAGTGGAGTTGCGGTGCTGAGCCTTGGGCGATATAGGTCACTGTGGTTCCGGTTGGGCTGCCCGATGCGATGACGGCGGGCGGCGGGGTGTTGGGCGAGCGACTGCGGCATCGCCGTCCTGAGCGCGCCCCGGCGCTCCTCATTGAACGATACCTGCAATGCGGCGATGGGTAAAAGAATTATTTATGGTATTTAGTAACAATCACTTGCTTTACTAACCGGATGCGAAAAAGGCGTCCAAGCTTGAGCGATTGTAGCAAATAATAATGGCATATTGCGTTGCAATATCAGCGTAGGCGAATGTGCGCGGATGGGAAGGACGGGCATGAAAAAACCGGCGACCCGCGCCGGTTGTCTTTCAGGGCAAGCGCCGCGCGCTTATTTTTCGAAGCGGGCGATGCCGTCGACCAGTTCGGCCTTGGCGTCGTCCAGCGTGCCCCAGCCTTGCACCTTGACCCACTTGCCTTTTTCCAGGTCTTTGTAGTGCTCGAAGAAGTGAACCATCTGGTTGCGCAGCAGTTCCGGCAGGTCTTCCAGCTTCTGGATGGACTTGTACATCGGGCACAGTTTTTCCACCGGCACGGCCACCAGCTTGGCGTCAACGCCGGATTCGTCTTCCATCTTGATCAGACCCAGCGCGCGACAGCGCACCACCACGCCCGGCGGCAGCGGGAACGGCGTCACCACCAGCACGTCAACCGGGTCGCCGTCGCCGGCCAGGGTTTGCGGCACGAAACCGTAGTTGGCCGGATACATCATGGACGTGCCCATGAAGCGGTCAACCACCAGCGCGTTCCAGTCTTTGTCGAATTCGTACTTGATCGGGGCGGCGTTGGCGGAGATTTCGATGACGACGTTGAAGTCGCCCGGCATGTCTTTGCCCGGGCCGATGCTAGCGAGATCCATCAGGGAATCCTTGTTGAACGTGTTGAACACAATGTTTCGATAAACCGCGCAATTATAGCAGTAGCTGCCGCGCTGCGTATCAGGCGGGTATAATCGCCGGCGATTGTGTTAGCGCGAGAAAGAATGGATTGATGCTGGACAAATGGATCGTCGAGTTCGACAAGGGGCTGCGCACCCTGTTCGCTTCCGCGCAAAGCCTGAGGCCGCATCCGGACGCGGCGCTGGACGAGGCGGAGCTGGCGGCGGAGGAAAAGAAACACGCGCTGGGGCTGATGCGGGTGAACCACTGCGGCGAGGTGTGCGCCCAGGCTTTGTACCAGGGGCAGGCGCTGACGGCGCGCACGCCTCAGGCGCGCGAGGCCTTGCGCCAGGCGGCGCAGGAAGAGGTGGAGCATCTGGCCTGGACCGAGAGGCGCATCCGCGAATTGGGCGGCCGGCCCAGCGTGTTCAATCCGCTGTGGTATACCGGCTCGCTGGCGATAGGCGTGGCCGCCGGGGTGCTGGGCGACAAGTGGAACCTGGGTTTTCTCGAGGAAACCGAGCAGCAGGTGGGCGCGCATCTGGACAGCCATCTGAGCCGTTTGCCGGCGGCGGATGTCAAGAGCCGCGCGATTGTCCAGCAGATGCGTGACGACGAGTTGAAGCATGCGGACATGGCCCATGACCTGGGCGCCGCGCAATTGCCGGCCCCGGTGAAGGGCGTGATGAAGTTGTCCGCCAAGGTGATGACGGGCGCCAGCTACCGGCTTTGACAGAGCGGTCTTTAAAAAAGAACAGGCCTGGACTTCAGGCCTGTTCGCATTTCGGCGCGGGCCTCTTGGAACCTGATTACGATCTAGCGAGCAAGAGCGAGACAAGGCGAAAGCGGCTGAAAAAGCGAAATGTACGCGTGGTGCATGAGCATTTTGAGCTTGTTTTTAACGCCGCATCGCCGACGCGCAGCAGATCGTAAACAGGTTCTAAGCGAAACGGCTCCTAAAACAGGTTTAGTCGCGATGGCGTTTGCGCCCCGGCAAGCTGGTGACAATGCCCAAGCCGATGATGGCGACGCTGATCAGGCCTGTGAGCACTTCTCCGAGTTCGATGTGGAGCGCTGCGGCGAACATGATGGCCACCAGGGCGCCGATGGCCCAGAACGCGGACGTTTCCAGGTATTTGAATTGGCCGATGATGTTGCGCTCCACCAGCAGGATGGTCATCGAGCGGACGAACATTGCGCCGATGCCGAGCCCGGCGGCGATCAGCCAGAAATTGTTGGTGATGGCGAAGGCGGCGATCACGCCGTCCATGGAGAAGCTGGCGTCCAGCGTTTCCAGATAGACGAAACCGATCAGGCCATTCTTGGCGGCGGCGGTTTGAATGTCCATGCCGCCGAACAGCTGCTTGAACACGTGCAGCGTCATGAACACCACGTAACCCCAGAAGCAACTGCTGAGAAACTCCATCTTTTGCCCGGCGGGAATGGCGGCGGCCACCAGCGCAATCAGCAGGATGGCGATCAGCGACTGGGCGTTTTCAACCGAGCCCAATCGGGCCAGCAGCGGCTCAATGGCCGGCAGCCAGTGTTCGTCCTTTTCCTTTTTGACGAAGTATTCCACCACCACCATCAGCAGGAAGGTGGCCCCGAAGCCCATGATCATCAGGTGCGAGTCATGCATGATCCGCTGGTAGCGCTGCGGTTCGCGGGTGGCGATGGAGAAGGCCTCAAGCAAGGGCGTGTCGCCGGCGACGGCGACGATGAGCAGCGGGAATAGTATGCGCATGCCGAACACCGCGACGGCGACGCCCACCGTCATGAAAAGCTTGCGCCACAGCGAGCTCATCGCCTGCAGCACGCTGGCGTTGACGACCGCGTTGTCGAAGGACACGCTGGTTTCCAGAATCGCCAGCACCAGGGCGGTGACCAGAAAAGAGCCGGCCATGGCGGGGCCGCCCAGTTGGAAGCCGTACCAGCCGGCGGCGGCCAGCACGACGGCGCTGAACAGCAGCGAACCGGTAAAGTAGGAGAGCGTGGTGCGCATGAATGGATTTGCCTTATTGTGCGGAGGGCCCTAGCCCGCCCGCCGCTCGCATCGGAAGCGCGAGCGGTGAATGACGTGGAATTATAAGCGCGGCGCTTTGGCGAAGCGCCGCCCGCTGGATCAACGCGCGCGGGCCAGGCAACTCTGATAGCGGCCGTCGACGCGCTTGGCGAACCATTCTGTGGTCAGCTTGCGGGTGATCTTGGGGCTTTTCAGGTCGATTTGCGGCAGCAGCTCGCGCGCCGCGGGTTTGCCGAAGCGCTGGTCCGCCAGCGCGTAGGTTTTGCGGTAGAGCTCGCTTTGGCCGAACGCCGCGCTTTTCTCCAGTTTCAGGTCGCGCAGAATCTCGCCCTGGCCCATGCCCAATTTACCGCCCTGACTGAGGACCGCGCTTTGGGTGGCGCTGGCGTAGGCCTTGCCGTCCTTGTAGCTGAGCAGGTCGCCGTCCAGCGTCAAATCCTTGCCGCTGAGTTTTTCCATGACGGCTTGAAAAGCCGCGTTGCGGCTGCTGTAGCGGCCGGCGTTGAAGTCGGCGAAGCGGTACAGCATCTGGCTGTATGGCGCAGGATATTGCAGCAGGATGGCCGCGCCGAAGTAGACGCCGCCGCGGCGGGTGAACACTTCCTGGCGGATGCTGCCGCTGCGCGGGTAGGGGTAGGGCCAGACTTTGACATGCCCTTCGGCGAATTCGACGCTGACTTGCATCGGCCCGCCGGTGCGGATCGGGTTCTTCATGCTCATCGGCAGCCCCAGCTTGCCGGCTTCACGGGCCATGTCTTCGAACAGATCGTTCATTTCCCGTTCGGTGCGCAGGCTGTCGATGCGCGCCTTATAGCTTTTTCCGTTGGGCGACGTCTTCATCAACCCGGCTTTGACCACCGGCAGCGGGATCAGGTAGCCGTGAGCCCGCTCGGCGATTTTGTCCCAGACGATGGCGGGCAGATTGGGCACGGTGGGGTCGGCTTGCCAACTGGACTCTTGCTCGATCACCGCCGCCAGCGCGCAGAAATTCTCCGCGGTATAAGGAATTTTCAGGTGAGTGAAGGCTGCGAGCATGTCGTTGCTCCAGCCCTGGCGGTCGCGGATTTTTGCCGGCAGCAGACGGTTGAGCAGCAGGCGGCCGGCTTGAGGGTCGTTGTAGGCGGGCCTGAGCGGCGGCGCGGTCACGGGAGGGGGCGAGGGCGGCGTTTCGACCGCCGGCGGCTGGGTTTCCGGTTCGGCGGGGACGGGGGCGACAACGGGCGCGGCGACAGGCGCGGGGGGGCTGACGTTGGCGCAGGCGCTCAGCAGCGCGGGCAATAGGGCAAACAGCAAGCGGGACGGTTTCACGGTGCGCGGGAGGATGCGGAATCAAACCGTGAAGGTTAGGCTATCTTGCTGTCATCGGCAATCGCGCTCAGAGGTTCTGGTAACGATTCACGATTTGTTTGTAGACCCCGCTTTTTTGAATCGCGCGCAGGCCCTGGTTGAATTCGTCCCTCAAAGGGGCGCTGCGGAAAGCCATCCGGTAAACGGTGGGCGGGAACAGCCGGTGGATGTCCACCGGCGCGGTTTTTTCCTTGAATTGGGTGGCGAGCTTGTGGTTCATCCAAGCGAAGATGTTGCGGTCGGCCACCACCACGTCCACGGAGCCGCGGAACAGCAGCCGGTTTTGATCCACCTGGTTGGCGGTTTCGGCGTAGTTGGGGTTGTTTTTGGCCATGTCCTTGAAAGCTTCGCCCAGATATTGCTTGGCCAGGGAAAAAGCCAGCACCCGGTAAGCGCCCAGTTCCTTGGTTTGGTGCAATTGGATCCGACGGCTGCTGAGGGTGATGGCCACATCCTCGTAACTGATGTAGACGTCGGAATACTCGGCTTGCAATCCGGCCTGTTCGCCGACGGTGGCCACCGCGTCGATATCCTTGTTCTTCAACGCCATCGGCAGGCGGGGCTGGGAAAAGAAGACCGGCTCAATCCGGTAGCCGCGTTCTTGCAGGGCTGCGCGCACGATCTCAAGCTCCAGCCCGTTTTGGCCGCCCTCCATCACATAAGGCTCCAGCGATTCGCCAAACGCCACCTTGACGAGCTTGTGTGCGTGAGCGTTGGCGCCGAGGGCCAGCAGCAAGCTGCCTAGTAACAGTAATCTCCCCATTGGCTTGCCTTTTCAACTTCCTCGCTTCTGGCCCGCGCAGCGGAAACCATGCTGTCCGGGCGATAGAGTTGCGCATGATGCATGAAATGTATTTTGCGCGTTCGTCGCCGGCGCTGACAAGCGGCCGTGCGGCTTAGTCCGTCAGATAAGGCATGGGGTCGACCGCCGAGGAGCGGACGCGCAGTTCAAAGTGGAGCTTGACCCGAGTGGTGCCGGAACTGCCCATGGTGGCGATGGCGTCGCCGGCTTTGACCGCCTGCCCTTCTTTGACCAGCAATGACTGATTGTGAGCATAGACGGTGAGGTGGGCGTTGTCATGCTGGATGATCAACAGATTGCCGTAGCTGCGGATGCCCTTGCCGGCGTAGGTAACCTTGCCGTTGGCCGCCGCGCGGACGGGGGAGCCAGCTTCGCCGGCGATGTCTATGCCCTTGCTGCCCTGGCCGTTGAATTTAGCAATGATGGGACCTTTGGCCGGCCAGACCAGCTTGATGTTGGCCACCGGACGAGCCGCGGGCTTGCTGGGTTCCGAAGCGGAAGGCTTGGCCGCGGGCCGGCTGGGCTGTGGGCGCTTGGCGGGGGCTTGAGCGGCGCCGGCGGGCGGGGAGACGCGCAGCAACTGGCCGGCGTTGATGCTGCCGGGGTCTTTCAGTCCGTTCCAGCGCACCAGGTTCGCCACGCTGACCCGGTGGTTCTGGGCAATGCGGAACAAGGTGTCTCCCGGCTTGACGCGGTAAAAGCCGGCGGACTCCACCGCGGCGGGTTGCGAGGTGCTGGCGCAGGCGGCAAGCAGCAGGGGCAGGGAAACGGAAATAAGACGGGCGGACAAGGACATGGCGCAGATTCTAGCATCGCCGCCGGCGGCTGCGCGGTTTCTATGCGCAAACGCCGGCGGCTGGACTAAAAATCATGTTAAGGACTGTGATAGGCATTGGGCGGAGGCAACGGGATGAAACTGGGGTGGATGATGATTGGCTTGTGGAGCCTGGCGGCGCTGGCGGCGGAACCGTCGACGCTTTCCATCTACAGCGTGGAGTATCCGCCGCTGGTGTTGAAGGGGGAAGGCGGAAAATTGAGCGGCATCGCCGCGGAGGCGGTGGCTCAGGCGGTGCAATTGGCCGGCATGGGCGTGCGCATGCCGGAGATCCCCTGGAAGCGGGCTCAAATGCAGGTGCAGCAAGACGCGGACAGTTGCTTGGTGCCTTTTACGCGTTCCTTTGAGAGAGAGAAGATGTACCGCTGGGTGGGCTTGGTGATGGAAAGCAATCAATCCTTGTTCATTAACAGCCATCACCCGGTCGTCTTGAATTCGCTGGACGACGCCAAGGGCAAGCGCGTCGTGGTGTTGCTGGGGTCGTCGATGGCGGATTATTTGAAAAAGAACAATATCGCCTATTCCGTCAGGCCCACTCCAGAGGAAGCCGAGCGCGAACTGGCTGCCGGCGTGGCGGATGTGTGGGCGGTGCATGACGTGGTGGCCAACTACACCATCAAACAAGTGGGTACGCCAACCGACAATATCCGTGAGGCCTTGCAGGTCCAAACCACCAGCATCTATATGGCCTGCAGCCCGAAAATGTCGGATGCGACCGCGTTGAAGTTGAGCAGAGCGTTTCAACAACTGCGCGAAAGCGGAAAGCTGGAGAAAATTGTCGCCAAATATATGAAGTAACGATTGTCGGCACGCAGTATTTTATGGTGACAGTGTCTACTCGTATTAATTTTTCAAGGGTACAGTATCTTGGAAAAACAAGTTGAACTGTCACTGATGGCTGCGAAATGACTGGGCTAGAATGGTGCCAGTTTTTGGGTCGCCACGCATCTGGCGGCGCAATGGTGATTCTTTTGTCATCCCTGGACAAGGACAGTCATGAACCGAACCTACTTAGCCCATCTTGAAGCCACGCTGGCGCAGATTCGCGCCGATGGTTTTGAAAAGCCCGAGCGCGTGATCGCCACGCCGCAGCGCGCCGACATCGCCTTGAGCAACGGCAGCAATGTGCTGAATTTTTGCGCCAACAATTACCTGGGCCTGGCCGACGACCCGCGTTTGATCGAGGCGGCGAAGAAGGGCATGGACGACTTCGGCTACGGCTGCGCCTCGGTTCGCTTCATCTGCGGCACCCAGCAAGTGCACAAGGATTTGGAGCAGGCGATTTCCGGCTTTTTGGGCACTGACGACACTATTTTGTATTCCAGCTGCTTCGACGCCAACGGCGGCGTGTTCGAAACCTTGCTGGGCGAAGAGGACGCGGTGATTTCCGACGAGCTGAATCACGCCTCCATCATAGACGGCGTGCGCTTGTCCAAGGCCAAGCGCTTCCGTTACAAGAACAACGATATGGCCGATCTGGAGGCGCAGTTGATCACAGCGGAACAGGCCGGCGCGCGGTTCAAGCTGATCGTTACCGACGGCGTGTTCTCCATGGATGGCATCATCGCCGATCTGAAAACTCTGTGCGAAGTGGCGGAACGTCATGGCGCGCTGGTGATGGTGGATGATTCCCACGCCGTAGGCTTCATCGGCGATAGCGGCGCGGGCACGCCGGAATTGTGCGGGGTTGCCGATCGCGTCGACATCTACACCGGCACCTTGGGCAAAGCCCTGGGCGGCGCGTCCGGCGGCTATGTGTCCGGCCGCAAAGCCATCATCGATCTGCTGCGTCAGCGCTCGCGCCCGTACCTGTTCTCCAACACTCTGGCTCCGGCCATCGCCGCCGCCAGCCTGGAAGTGCTGAACATCCTCAAGGGCGGAGAGGGCGCGGAACTGCGCGCCAAAGTGCGCCGCAACGCCGAACTGTTCCGTCAGGAAATGAGCGCGGCCGGCTTCACCCTGGTGCCGGGTCAGCACCCCATCGTTCCTGTGATGCTGGGCGATGCCAGGCTGGCGGGCGAGATGGCGGCCAAGCTGCTGGAGGAGGGCGTGTACGTGATCGGCTTCTCCTTCCCGGTGGTGCCCAAGGGCAAGGCGCGCATTCGTACTCAGATGTCGGCGCGCCATAGCGAAGAACAGGTTCGCTTGGCGGTGGCGGCTTTCATCAAAGTGGGCCGCGAACTCGGCGTGATCTGAGGCGTAGCGCCGCGCGCCCATGAGGGCGCCGCGGCGGATAGGAACAGCAATGAAAGCATTATCCAAACTGAAGGCCGAGCGCGGCCTGTGGATGACCGATGTGGCCAAGCCGGAAATCGGCCATAACGATCTATTGATCCGGATTCGCAAGACCGCGATCTGCGGTACCGATATTCATATCTGGAACTGGGACGACTGGGCCCAGAAGACCATCCCGGTGCCCATGCACGTTGGCCACGAATACGTAGGCGTGGTGGAAGCGATCGGCTCGGAAGTGCAGGGCTTCAGCGTCGGCCAGCGTGTATCGGGCGAAGGGCATATCACTTGTGGCCACTGTCGCAACTGTCGAGCCGGCCGCCGTCACCTGTGCCGTAACACCTTCGGCGTGGGCGTCAACCGCGAGGGCGCGTTCGCCGAGTACCTGGTGATCCCGGCCTTCAACGCCTTCCCGATTCCGGACGACATCTCCGATGACCTGGCGTCCATCTTCGATCCCTTCGGCAATGCGGTGCACACCGCGCTCAGCTTCAACCTGGTGGGCGAGGATGTGCTGATCACCGGCGCGGGTCCGATCGGCATCATGGCGGTGGCTATCGCGCGCCATGTCGGCGCTCGTCATGTGGTGATCACCGACGTGAACGAATACCGTTTGGAGCTGGCGCGCAAGATGGGCGCCACCCGCGCGGTGAACGTGGCCAAGCAGGACCTCAAGCAGGTGATGGCCGAGCTGCATATGACCGAGGGCTTTGATGTCGGCCTGGAAATGTCGGGCAATCCGCAGGCCTTCCGCCAGATGCTGGACACCATGAATCATGGCGGCAAAGTGGCGCTGCTGGGTATCCCGCCGGCCGATACCGCCATCGATTGGAACCATGTCATTTTCAAGGGCCTGGAAATCAAGGGCATCTACGGCCGGGAGATGTTCGAGACCTGGTACAAGATGGTGGCGCTGATCCAGTCAGGCTTGGACATCACCCCCATCATCACTCATCACTTCCCCGTGGCGGAATTCCAGCAAGGTTTTGAAGCCATGTTGTCGGGCCAGAGCGGCAAGGTGATTCTGGACTGGAGCTGATGGCAGGGAATAGCCTGACGAAAAAACCCTCTTCGCTGACGAAGAGGGTTTTTTTATATGTCCAGTGTGTTCTCGCTCTCGCGAGAGAATGCGAGACAAAGCGACAACCGCTGAGAAAGCGGAGCCTATACATTGTCAATGAGCATTCCGGAGTTGTGCTCCCCGTGCGGCGCACGATGCGCGGCAGATCGTAAACAGGCTCTTATTGTCCGGCGGGAGCCAACAGCGGCGCATAACCCAGGCCGCGCAACTTCTCCATGGTTTCGTCTGCTTCGGCGCGGCTCTTGAACGGGCCGACCTGCACGCGGGTGACGGTATGGGCTGGGATGCCGTGCTGTTTCAGCTCCTTCACCAGTTTTTCGGCGTTGCCGATGCTGGAGAACAGGCCCAGCTGGACTTGATAGCCGATAGAGCTGCCTGCCGGCTTGGCTTTGACAGCGGCCTCCCTGGCTGGAGCAACAGGCTTGTCCGTCGCGATGGCGGCGGCGGGCGGGGGGGCTTTGACGGGTTCGGCCGGCGAGGCTTTGGCGGCTGCCGTCTGCGGCGGAGCCGCTGCCGGGCTAGGGGCGGGAGGCGCTTTCGCCGCCGCGCGCTCATGGGCCGGCGCTGGGGCCGCAGCGTGGACGGGCGGGCGGCTGTTGACCACGGCAGGGGTCTTGTCCAGATCGGGGCTGGCTGGGCTGGCGGCGCTGGGCGCTTGCGGCGCGCCGGCGGCTTCCGTCGCGGGGGCGCTGCTTTCCGCTGCCGGCGCGCTGGCTGGAGCGGGCGCCGGCGCCGCTTCCGCCGGGGCGGAGGCGGGCTTGATGATTTTGCCGGAGCTGGGGCTCTGACTGCTGGCGGTCATTTCCACCTTGGGTTTATTGAGGCTGTCGGTCAGCGGAATGGCGGCCAGCGCCACGGCGACCAGGCCGCCGGCGATCATCAACCGCTTTTTCAGCTTGCTGTTGAGGTCGGCCTCGCCGCCGGTCTTATCGGGGTCTTGTTGATTTTGTTCGCGCATGGTCCGTGAGACTGAGAAATGTGCAGCACATGGTTGAAAACACTGCTAAAATATCGGGTTCGTCAAAATTGGGTAACCCGAGTGGCTGCATAATACTCAAGTTTAGCCACTTGTCTTGATGTTTGGGAGAATTTATATGGCAATTGAACGCACCTTGTCCATCGTTAAGCCGGACGCCGTTGGTAAAAACGTCATCGGCAAAATCTACGATCGTTTCGAATCCGCCGGCCTGAAAATCGTGGCCGCCAAGATGAAGCAACTGTCCCGCGCCGAAGCCGAAGGCTTCTACGCCGTGCACAAAGACCGTCCGTTCTTCAAGGATCTGGTTGATTTCATGGTGTCCGGCCCGGTGATGATCCAGGCGCTGCAAGGCGAAAACGCCGTGCTGAAAAACCGCGAACTGATGGGCGCGACCGATCCGAAGAAGGCTGAAGCCGGCACCATCCGCGCCGATTTCGCCGACTCCATCGACGCCAACGCCGTTCATGGTTCCGACAGCGTGGAAAACGCCGCGATCGAAGTGGCTTATTTCTTTGCTGCATCCGAGATCAGCGCCCGCTAATCTCATAGTACTCCGTTGTTTGCGGAGCCTGTCGTCATGGACGGGCTCCGTCGAAAAGGCGGTCGTCCACACCGCCTTTGCTTTATCCCGAGGAATGCATGAAAACCAACCTGCTCGACTTCAATCTGGACCAGCTGACCCGGCATTTCGCCGAAATGGGCGAGAAGCCGTTTCGCGCCAAGCAAGTGATGCGCTGGATGCACCAGATGGCGGAAGCCGACTTCGACGCGATGACAGACCTGGCCAAAAGCTTGCGCGCCAAGCTGCATGAACGCGCCGAAGTAAAGGTTCCCTCGCTGATGACCGGGCAGGCGTCCAGTGATGGCACCCGCAAGTGGCTGCTCGACGTCGGTACCGGCAACGGCGTCGAAACCGTCTTCATCCCCGAGGATGAACGCGGCACCTTGTGCGTGTCATCCCAAGTGGGCTGCGCGCTGGAGTGCACTTTTTGCTCCACCGGCCGCCAGGGCTTCAATCGCAATCTGTCCACCGCCGAGATCATCGGCCAGCTGTGGTGGGCCAATAAGGCGATGGGCGTGACGCCCAAGAACGAGCGAGTCGTGTCCAATGTGGTGATGATGGGCATGGGCGAGCCGCTGGCCAATTTCGACAATGTGGTCAGCGCGATGCAGATCATGCTGGACGATCATGGCTACGGCCTGTCCCGCAGGCGAGTGACCTTGTCCACTTCCGGCCTGGTGCCGCAGATGGACCGGTTGCGCGAAGAGTGCCCCGTGGCGCTGGCGGTGTCGCTGCACGCGCCCAACGACGCCATTCGCGACGTGATTGTGCCTATAAACAAGAAATACCCGTTGGCGCAGTTGATGGCGGCCTGTCAGCGCTATCTGGAAAAGGCGCCGCGCGACTTCATCACTTTCGAGTACGTGATGCTTGACGGTGTCAACGATAGACCGGAACATGCTCGCCAACTGCTGGAACTGGTGCGGGACGTGCCGTGCAAGTTCAATCTGATACCGTTCAATCCGTTCCCGAACTCGGGTTATGAGCGTTCCAGCAACAATGCGATTCGCGCGTTCCGTGAAATTCTGCAGGAACGCGGTTACGTGGTGACGGTGCGGAAAACGCGCGGCGACGACATCGACGCCGCCTGTGGCCAACTGGCAGGCCAAGTGATGGACAAAACCCGCCGTCAAGCCAAATGGATGCAGCTCGTAGAGGACAATAAGCAATGACGATACGGCAAATGGGGTTGATGGCCTGTTTATGGATGGCTGTGAGTTCAACCGCATTTGCCGCCGATGCCGAGGTGTCGCGCGAGTTGGCGACGATACGCAGCCAGCTGGCGATTGAATACGCCAAGATCGGCAATTACAAAGTGGCGCTCGAAACGGCGGATCAGGCCGTCGCCGCGGACCCGGCCTATGTCCCGGCCTATGTGTCCCGAGCTTATGTTTTGACCCAGTTGCGCGAGGACGGGCCCGCCGAAGCCAATTACCGCAAGGCCCTGCAACTGGATCCAAGCAACCCCGAGGCCAACAATAATTACGGTTTGTTTTTGTGCGATCGAAACCGGCTGCAGGATTCTTTGTCCTATTTTCAGAAAGCGCTGGCCAACCCGCTGTATGATTCGCCTCAGACGGCTTATTTGAACCTGGGGCATTGCAGTGCCAAGGCCGGCAATCAAGAGCAGGCCAACGATTACTTGCTGGCGGCGCTGCGCGCCGCGCCCAATTTCGCACCCGCGCTGCGGGAATTAGCACAGTTGCATCTTGGGCTGGGTAATGCCAAATTGGCTGCTTTCTATTTCGAACGGATAGGCAAGAGCGCGGCGCTGCAAGCCGACGACCTGTGGCTTGGCGTGCAGATTGGGCGCAAGAGCGGCAACAGGACGTTGGAAAGCGAATGTTCCGCCGCGCTCAAGAACCGTTATCCGGATTCCAAAGAAACACAACTGCTGTTGAGTGGAAGCTGAGGATGGAGCAACAATTCGAACAACAGGGACAACCGACGGAATCCAGCGTCGGCGCCCGGCTGAAGGCCGCTCGCGAAGCGGCCGGCATGGGTTTGGGGGAAGTCGCGGATAGGCTGAAACTGTCGATGCGGCAGTTGGAAGCGATAGAGCGCGACGATTTCACGATCTTGCCGGGCGCGACCTTCGTGCGCGGCTTTGTGCGTAATTACGCCCGGTTTTTGCAGATTGATCCCGAACCGTTGATGCATGCGCTGGACAGGCAGTTTCCTTCCGCTGTCAACGACGTCGCCAATCTGGTGCGCGACGGCGCGCATGAGGCTCCGGGGCATGTCGGCGAGCCAGCGGCGTTGGAGGAGGGCGGCTCTTCCGGCAAGTGGATTGTAGGCCTGCTGGTGGTGGTGGCCCTGGGCGGCGGCGTCGCATGGCTGGCCAGCAACCACGGCGGCGACAGCCGGCCGGCTGCAGACGCTTCTTCCGCCATCGCGACTGAGCTGTCTTCAGCGCCGATGGGCGAAGCCTCCGCTCCCGCCGCATTCTCCGCGGAGACGCCGGCTTCGGCGCCGGCAGCCATCGTCGCGCCTTCTCCGGCTTCCGCGCCGCAGCCGGTCAAGGCGGCCAGCGTGGCCAGCGTGGCCAGCGCGCCGCTTCCGTCGGCGCCGCCGCTTGCCAAGCCGCAGGCCAGCGCCGCCGCGGCGGCGGCCGCCAGCGGCAAGCTGGTGTTGACGGTCAAGGAGGCTGAAGCCTGGGTGTCCGTGGTGGACGCCACGGGCAAGAAGCTGGTATTCCAGACCTTGCAGCCGGGCAGTACCCAGGAAGCGGTCGGCACGCCGCCGTTCAAGCTGGTGATCGGCAACGCCTCGCAAGTGGCAGTGAATTTCAATGGCCAAGCGGTGGACCTCTCGGACAAGATCCGCGGCACCACGGCAAAGCTGGAACTCAAGTAATTCAAGGTAGCGAATGGATAGCGTGAACATCGCGCGACGCCCCACCCTGCAGGCTCGGGTGGGGCATGTCATTGTAGGGTCGGATGCTCCGGTGGTGGTGCAGTCCATGACCAATACCGATACCGCCGACGCGGCGGCCACGGTGCGGCAAGTGCTGGAACTGGCGGAAGCCGGATCCGAGCTGGTGCGCATCACCGTCAACTCCCCGGAGGCGGCGGCCAAGGTGGCGGAAATCCGCCAGCGCCTGGACGACGCCGGCTGTGCCGTCCCCTTGGTTGGCGATTTTCATTTCAATGGCGATCGCCTGCTTAGGGAGTATCCCGACTGCGCGCAGGCCTTGGCCAAGTACCGGATCAATCCGGGCAATGTGGGCAAGGGTGCCAAGGGCGACGACAAGTTCGCCTTCATGATCCGCACCGCCATCGAGTACGGCAAGCCCGTGCGCATCGGCGTCAACTGGGGCAGCCTGGATCAGGCTTTGCTGGCCAGAATGATGGACGCCAACAACCGCGTCGCCCAGCCGCTGCCCCTGGAGCAACTGATGCGCGAAGCGTTGATCGTTTCCGCGCTGGAGTCCGCCGACAAAGCGATGGAACTGGGGTTGCCGGCCGAGCAAATCCTGCTGTCCTGCAAGGTCAGCAATGTTCAGGATCTGATCACCGTGTACCGCGATCTGGGCAGCCGCTGCAACTTCCCCTTGCACCTGGGGCTGACCGAGGCCGGCATGGGTTCCAAGGGTATCGTCGCATCCAGCGCGGCGCTGGCGATCTTGCTGCAGCAAGGCATCGGCGACACTATTCGCATCTCGCTGACGCCGCAGCCGGGCGAGGCGCGCACCAAGGAAGTGGTGGTGGCGCAAGAGTTGCTGCAAACCATGGGTCTGCGCAGCTTCACCCCGTTGGTGACCGCTTGTCCGGGTTGCGGCCGCACCACCAGTACCTTTTTCCAGGAGCTGGCGGACCAGATCCAGAATTATCTGCGCACCCAGATGCCGGTATGGCGTTTGCAGTACCCGGGCGTAGAGGACATGAAGGTGGCGGTGATGGGCTGCGTTGTCAACGGCCCGGGAGAGAGCAAGTTGGCCGATATCGGCATCTCGCTGCCCGGCACCGGCGAAGTGCCGGTGGCGCCGGTTTACGTCGACGGTCAAAAGGATGTTACCCTCAAGGGCGACAACATCGCCGCCGAGTTCACCGCCTTGGTTGATCGCTACGTGCAAAGCCGTTATGGCGAAGGCGGCGCCAAGCGCCGAGAGGGTGGCAGCCGCACCATTCCGATTCGTCCGGTAGGCGTTTGAGCGCGTTTGGCGCAATGACCGGGCATTGATTCAAGCGATATACAAGAAAACAAGCAATGGCTCAAAAATATCAAGCGGTCAAAGGCATGAATGACGTGCTGCCGGCCGAGTCCTACCAGTGGGAATTTTTTGAAGGCAAACTCCGCGAGCTGCTGGCCGACTACGGCTACCAGAATATCCGCACCCCCATCGTCGAAACCACGCCGCTGTTTGTTCGCGCCATCGGCGAAGTCACCGACGTGGTGGAGAAGGAGATGTACACCTTCATCGACAGCCTGAACGGCGACAGCCTGACGCTGCGTCCCGAAGGCACCGCGGGCACCCTGCGCGCGGTGGTCGAGCACAACCTTCTGTACAATGCCACCCAGAAGCTGTGGTACATGGGGCCGATGTTCCGTCATGAACGCCCGCAGAAAGGCCGTTATCGCCAGTTCCACCAGATGGGCGTGGAGGCGTTGGGCTTTGGCGGTCCGGACATTGACGCCGAAATCATCGCGATGACTGCCGATTTGTGGCGTCGCCTGGGCCTGTCCCAGTATGTGCGTCTGGAAATCAATTCGCTGGGCAACCAGGAGGAACGCGCCGCGCATCGTCAGGCGCTGATCGCCTATCTGGAAAAGCACGTGGATATTCTGGACGAAGACGGCAAGCGTCGCATGTACAGCAACCCCCTGCGCGTGCTTGACACCAAAAACCCGGCCTTGCAGCAGATGGCCAACGAGGCTCCCAAGCTGTCCGACTATCTGGGCGAGGCGTCCCGCGCGCATTACGAAGGCTGGAAGGCGATGATCCGCGAGCTGGGCGTCGACTTCGTGGAAAACCCGCGACTGGTGCGTGGGCTGGATTACTACAACCAGTCGGTGTTTGAGTGGGTGACCAGCGAGCTTGGCGCGCAAGGCACGATTTGCGCCGGCGGCCGCTATGACGGCCTGATCGAACAACTGGGCGGCAAGCCCGCGGCCGGCATTGGTTTCGGCATGGGCTTGGAGCGCGTGGTGCTGTTGCTGCAGGACAAGCAACTGCTGCCGGCGCAACGCAGCGTCGACATTTATCTGGTGAACCAAGGCGAAGGCGCGGCGCTGTATGCGATGAAGCTGGCGCAAAGCCTTCGCGCAGCCGGCCTTTCGGTGGTGCAGCACTTGGGCGAAGGCAGTTTCAAGTCGCAAATGAAAAAAGCCGACGGCAGCGGCGCGCAGTTCGCCGTCATCGTCGGCGAAAATGAAATCAAGACGGGTCAGGCGGTGATCAAGGCGCTGCGCGCCGAGATGGACCAACAAACTGTGGCGGCGGAAGCGGTGGCCGCCACGCTGATCTCACTGAAAGCTTAAGGGAGAGGGGCGCAATGGCGTTCGACTTGCAGGAACAAGAACAGATTGATTCGATCAAGGCCTTCTGGCAGCAGTGGGGCAAGCTGATCGCCGGCGTGCTGGCGGCGTCCGCCATTGCCTATCTGGGTTTCAAAGGCTACCGCTATCATCAGGAGCAGCAGGCGCAAAAAGCGGCGGCCGCGTACGAGAACATCGACGCGGCGGTAGCCGCCAAGGACATCGCCAAGTTGAAGTCGGCGGTAACCCTGTTGCAGAACGACTTCGGCTCCTCGGCCTATGCCACGCGGGGCTCGCTGATTCTGGCCAAGGCCGCTTTCGACAAGAGCGACCTTGCGTTGGCCAAGAGTCAGTTGGAGTGGGTGCTGGCCAATAGCAAGGACGAATCGGTAAGCGCCATCGCCCGCCTGCGCCTGGCTTCCTTGCTGCTGGATCTGAAAACTTACGACGCCGCGATCGCCGAACTGAACAAGGAACACCCCGCCGGTTTCGACGCGTTGTTCCTGGATTTGAAGGGCGATGTGCTGGTCGCCAAGGGCGACGCCGCAGCCGCGCGCGACGCCTACAAATCGGCGCTGGCCAAGTTGGTGGGCGATTCGCCCAACCGCCAGTTCATCCAGACCAAACTTGATGCGCTGGGAGGCTGATCGCATGCGCCGCCAATTGTTGCTGACCGCTGTGCTGTCCTCCTCGCTGCTGGCCGGTTGCGCCAGCTGGTTTGAAGGCAATACCCAGTTCAAGCCCACTCCGCTTGCCGCGATCAAACCCTTGCAGGGTTTGGACGTTAAATGGACAGCGACTCAGGCCGCGCCGGCTGCCGGCTTCCTGCCGGTATACGCCAACGGCCTGGTGGTGAGCGCCGACGCCGATGGCCGCGTGCGCAGCATCGACGCCCTTAGCGGCCGCGTTAGCGCGGACGTGGACCTGAAGCGCAAGCTGAGCGCAGGTGTCGCCGTGGCTGGCGATATGGTGCTGGTGGGCACTCAGGACGCCAAGTTGTTGGCGGTGGAGCGCGCCAGCGGCAAAGTGCTGTGGCAACAGCCGCTGACCAGCTTGATGCTGGAGGCTCCGCAGGTGGCCGGAGACATAGTGCTGGTGCGCACCAACGACGCACGCCTGACCGGGTTCTCCCTGAGCGACGGCGGCAAGCAGCTGTGGTCCAGCGGCAATGTGCTGCCGCAGCTGACCGTGCGCAACAACGGCTCGATGCAGGCGGTGGGCAAGGAAGCGGTGATGGTGGGGCAAGCCGGCGGCCGCCTGGACATCATCAATCCGCAGACCGGCAACGCCTTGTGGCAGGGCGCGGTGGCCAATCCGCGCGGCGCCACCGAACTGGAACGGATGACCGACGTGACTTCGCGGCCGGTGTTCGACGCCGGCCAGGTGTGCGCGGTGGCCTATCAGGGACGAGTGGCCTGCTTCGAGGCGCGTTCCGGCAATTTGCTGTGGGCGCGTGAAATTTCCTCCAGCCGCGGCCTGGCCGTGGATGGACGCAATGTCTACGTGACCGCGGAAGACGGCTCTGTCTGGGCGTTTGACCGCGGCACCGGCCGCAATATTTGGAAAACCGACGACCTGAAATATCGGGACGTCACCGGCCCCGCGCTGTTGGGCCGCTTCGTGTTGGTTGGCGATGGCGAAGGTTACGCCCATCTGCTATCCAATGAGAGCGGCAGCATCGTAGGCCGAGTCAAGGTCGGGTCCGCCCTGGCCAATCAACCGGTGTCGCTGGGTTCGTCCGCCTTGATGCAAGGCAAGGACGGGCGTCTGGCGATGCTGACTTTGGGATAATAAAGCAGTATTCATGAAACCTACCGTAGCTCTGGTCGGCCGCCCCAATGTGGGCAAGTCGACCTTATTCAACCGGCTGACCCGCAGCCGCGACGCCCTGGTCGCCGACCAGCCCGGCCTGACGCGCGATCGCCACTATGGCCATGGCCGCGTGGGCGAGAAGCCGTATCTGGTGGTCGATACCGGCGGCTTCGAGCCGGTGGTGGACGAAGGCATCTTGTTTGAGATGGCCAAGCAGACGCTGCAGGCCGTGGACGAAGCCGATGCCGTGGTGTTCCTGGTGGATGGTCGAAACGGCCTGACGCCGCAAGATAAAATCATCGCCAACCGTTTGCGCCAGTTGCAGCGCCCGGTTTTCCTCGCCGTCAACAAGGCGGAAGGGATGCGCCACGCCATCGCCGGCGCGGAATTCCACGAGCTCGCGCTGGGCGAGCCGCTGGTGATCTCCGCCGCTCATGGCGACGGCGTGCGCGAATTGATGGAATTGGTGCTGGCGGACTTCCCCGAAGAAGTGGAAGAAGAAGCCTCGCGCCATCCCAAATTCGCGGTGATCGGCCGGCCCAATGTCGGCAAGTCCACCCTGGTCAACGCCATCTTGGGCGAAGAGCGCGTCATCGCCTTTGACCAGGCGGGCACCACTCGCGACAGCATATATATTGATTTTGAGCGAGATGGCCATACCTACACCATCATTGACACCGCCGGAGTGCGTCGTCGGGCCAAGGTCAGCGAGATGTTGGAGAAGTTCTCGGTGATCAAGACCATGAAGGCGATCGAAGACGCCAACGTGGCGGTGCTGGTGCTGGATGCCCAACTGGATATCTCCGAGCAGGATGCCACCATCGCCGGTTTTGCGTTGGAAGCGGGCCGGGCACTGGTGGTGGCGGTGAACAAATGGGACAACCTGGACGGGGAGCAAAAGGAAACAGTGCGCCGCGAGATCGCGCGCAAACTGAACTTCCTGGATTTTGCAAAGTTCCATTACATCTCCGCCATTGAAGGCCGCGGCGTGGCAGACTTGTTCAAGTCCATCGACGAGGCCTACAAGGCGGCCATGGCCAAACTGGCCACGCCCAAGCTGACCCGAGTGCTGCAAGTGGCGCTGGAACGTCAGCAGCCTCCGCGCTCAGGCCTGATTCGCCCGAAGATGCGCTATGCGCACCAGGGGGGGCAGAATCCGCCCATTATTGTTGTGCACGGCAATGCGCTGGATGCGGTGCCGAACAGTTATACCCGCTATCTGGAACATACTTTCCGGAAAGTGTTCAAGCTGCAGGGCACGCCGTTGCGCGTGCAGTACAAGTCTTCGGAAAATCCGTTCGACACCGACGACGGCAAGGAGAAGTCCCGAGCCAAGCCCAAGCCGATGTCCAAAATGCGCGGACGCGAAAAAGAAGTGCGTTACGGCAAGAACGGCAAGGGCAGCAGCAGTAAAAAATAGTACGCCGGGATGTTTTCTGCTAATAATAAGCAGACAACCGGGCTGTAAGGTTCAGTTAATACAACAATCAACGATTCGGAGAATAACGAATGAGCTCTAAAGGGCAAATGTTACAAGACCCGTTCCTGAACATCCTGCGTAAGGAACATGTGCCGGTGTCCATCTACCTGGTGAACGGCATTAAACTTCAGGGTCAGGTAGAATCCTTTGACCAGTACGTGGTGCTGTTGAAAAACACGGTGACCCAGATGGTGTACAAACACGCCATTTCCACCGTCGTGCCCGCCCGTCCGGTCAATCTTCCCCATGAACACCCGGTGCAAAAGCAGGAGCAGCAAGACGCCTAAAGCGTTGCTGTGCTTGTAACCGGGCCGATCGGCCGCGCCAATCAGGCGCGGCTTGTCGGCCTTTTATCTTTTGCGCCCCAACTATGGTTTCCGAATAGTGTTTGATCGTCCCGACTTAGGCGACCAGGCGGTTCTGGTCTGCCTGGATTTTGGAGATGCCGATTACCAGGAAAACATCGCCGAGTGCGCCGAGCTGGTCAAGAGCGCCGGCGTCGAGGTGATGGGCGTGGTGCAGGGCAAGCGGCAGCGCCCGGACGCCGCGTTGTTCGCGGGCAAGGGCAAGGTTGAGGAAATCGGCCTGCTGGTGCGCGCCACTGATGCCAATGTAGTGATATTCAACCATGCCTTGGCGCCTGGTCAGGAGCGCAATCTGGAGCGGGCGCTGCAGTGTCGCGTCATCGACCGCAACAGTCTGATTCTGGATATTTTCGCGCAGCGCGCGCGCAGCCATGAGGGCAAGCTGCAAGTCGAATTGGCCCAGCTGTCCCATATGTCTACCCGCCTGGTGCGCGGCTGGACCCACTTGGAGCGGCAAAAGGGCGGCATCGGCCTGCGCGGCCCCGGCGAAACCCAGCTTGAAACCGACCGTCGGCTGCTGGGCATCCGCGTCAAGGCGCTGAAAGAGCGTCTGGCACAAGTGCAAAAACAACGCAATACTCAGCGCAAAGGACGTGGACGAGCCGGCATTGCTTCGGTGTCCATCGTCGGCTACACCAACGCCGGCAAGTCTACTTTGTTCAATGCGCTGACCAAGGCGCGCATCTATGCCGCGGACCAGCTGTTCGCTACGCTGGACACCACCAGCCGCAAGCTGTTTCTTAACCACGAGACATCCATCGTGATTTCCGATACGGTGGGCTTTATCCGCGATCTGCCCCACACTCTGGTGGCCGCGTTCCGCGCGACCCTGGAAGAAACCGTGCGTGCGGACCTCTTGTTGCATGTGGTGGATTGTTCCAGCGATATGCGCGATGTGCAGATCGAGGAAGTCAACAAAGTGTTGACGGAGATCGGCGCGGACGGCATTCCGCAATTGCTGGTCTGGAACAAGTGCGATCTGCGCGAAATGGAGCCGGAGATTGAGCGCGACGCGACGGGCCGTCCGGTTTCTGTGCGGGTTTCGGCCCTGACCGGCGCCGGCCTGGAACTCTTGCGCGCGGCGGTTGCCGAATGCGTGCATCCTTCCCAAAACAACCATAAAGACTATTACGAGCATGTCGCAGAATGACCCTAACCGAGGCCGCCGAGGCAATGAAGGGCCGCCGGACCTCGATGAAGTATTCCGCAACCTAAATCAGAAGCTGTCGAGGCTGCTGGGCGCCAAGGGCAGCGGCGCCGGCGGAGGCCCGGCGTCCAGCGCCAAGCCGCCGTTCAAAGGCGGCGCTGTCGCCGTGGTCGGTGTATTGGCCGCGCTGTGGCTGGCCAGCGGTTTCTACGTGGTGGACGCGCGCGAGCAAGGCGTGGTGCTGCGTCTGGGCAGCTTCAACCGGGTAACAGAGCCGGGGCTGCAATGGCACGCGCCGTTCCCGATTGAAAAGGTGGAGATCGTTAACCTGACCGAAGTGCGCAGTGTGGAAGTCGGCTACCGCAATACCGCCCAAACGCGGGTTGCGGAAGAGTCGCTGATGCTGACCTCGGACCAGAACATCATCGATGTCCAACTGTCGGTGCAATACGACATCAAGGACGCGCGCGCCTTCCTGTTCAACAACGCCTCGCGCGAGCGCGACGCGAAGGACATCGTCAAGCAAGCGACCGAAACCGCGATCCGTGAAGTGGTGGGACGCAACAAGGTCGATTTCGTGCTGAACGAAGGGCGAACCCAGATCGCGGTGGAAACTCAGAAGTTGATCCAGGAGGTGCTGGATCGCTACTCTCTGGGCGTGCGCATCGCCAAAGTCAACATCAATGCGGTGCAGCCTCCCGAGCAAGTGTTGGCGGCCTTCGACGACGCGGTGAAGGCGGGTCAGGACAAGGACAAGCTGCGCAACGAAGGCTTGGCTTACGCCAACGAGGTGCTGCCCAAGGCCCAGGGCCTGGCCGCGCGTCTGCAGCAGGAGGCCGAGGCCTACGAGCAGAAAGTCGTCTCCCGCGCGGAAGGCGACGCATCGCGCTTCAAGCAAGTGTTGTCTGAATACAACAAGGCGCCCAAAGTCATGCGCGATCGCCTGTATCTGGACATGATGCAGCAGATCATGAGCAGCACCACCAAGGTGGTGGTGGATCAGAAGGGCGGCAATAATCTGTTGTACTTGCCCTTGGACAAACTGATTCAGCAAAGCAGTCCGGGAGCCTCCGGCGCCGCGGCCCCCGCCGCCGGCACGGCGCCACAGCCGCCGGAGCCTACGCCGCCGGCCGCTCAGGCCGGCAGTGGCAAAGGGGGGCGGGACGTGACCCGCGGTCGTGATTTTTTTGGGGCGGAGCGATAAGCAATGGATAGACTGATTCCGACTGTAGTTGCCATAGCCGGTGTGCTATTTGTTGCCAGCCTGTCGCTGTTCACCGTGGATCAGCGCCAGTACGCGTTGGTTTTCCAGTTTGGCGAAGTGGTGCGCATCATCAAGGAGCCGGGCATCCAGTTCAAGGTGCCGCTGTTGCAGAACGTGCGTTATTTCGATCGCCGCGTGCAGACCATCGACGCCGAGGCGCCGGAATTGTTCAATACCCGCGAGAAAAAGAACGTGTTGGTGGACAGTTTCGTCAAATGGCGCGTGGTGGACGTTGAGCAGTTCTATAAGAGCGTGGGCTCCGAGGCGGCCGCTGTGGCGCGTTTGAAACAGACCATCAATGACGGGCTGCGCGCGGAATTCGGCCAAAAAATGGTTGCCGACGTCATTTCCGGCAAGCGCGACCAGGTGATGGATACGGTTCGCAAGCGCGCTGACGCGGATGCGCGTAAAATAGGCGTACAAATTCTCGACGTGCGCTTAAAACGAGTCGATTTTCCGGATAAAATAAGCAGTTCGGTTTTCGATCGCATGCAGTCCGAGCGCCGCACCGTAGCCAGCCAGTTGCGCAGCGAGGGCGCCGCGGACGCAGAGCGTATCCGGGCTGAAGCGGATAAGCAGCGCGAAGTGGTTCTGGCCGAAGCGTATCGCCAGGCTCAGGACTTGAAGGGCAAGGGCGATGCCAAGGCGGCGGCGATCTACGCCGAGGCTTACGGCAGGAACCCGGACTTCTACGCCTTCTGGCGCAGCATGGACGCCTACAAGGAGTCGTTCAAGAACAAGAGCGACGTCTTGGTGCTGGAGCCGAGCAGCGAGTTCTTCAAGTATTTCAAGAACCCGCAGTCTGGAGCGGCCAAGGCCAAGTAAACGGTCAAGGCTGGCGAAAGACGCCGCGCAAAACAATCGGAGTATGGAACACTGGCCGGGGCGACCTGGCCAGTTTGCTGATAACAAGGCGGGGGCTTCCCGCCTTTTATTCTGTTGAAAAGAATCATGCGTAATTGGCTGTTACCGGAATACATCGCGGATATTCTGCCCGCCACCGCGCGCCAGGTGGAGTCCGCCAAGGCGGCGATGCTGGAAGGCTTTCGCGTGGCGGGCTACGAGTTGGTGCTGCCGCCGCTGATCGAGTACATCGATTCACTGGTCAGCGAGGAAGACGCTTCGCTCGAGCTCAAAACCTTCAAGCTGGACGATCAGTTGTCCGGCCGGCAAATGGGCTTGCGCGCCGACATCACGCCCCAAGTGTCCCGCATTGATGCGCATCTGCTTGGCGAGCGCACCGGAGTGACTCGGCTGTGCTACGCCGGCAGCGTGGTGCATACCCGGCCGGACGGCCTGGCCAGCTCCCGCGAGCCGCTGCAAGTGGGGGCGGAGTTGTACGGCTACGCCGGCATCGAGGCTGACCTGGAAATCATCGAATTGATGCTGGGCACCTTGGAGCGCGCCGGCGTGTCCGGCCTGCGGCTGGACATCGGGCATATGGCGATTTATCGCGGCATTGCCGCCGCCGCCGGTTTGTCGGGGGAGACCAGCCGGGCGCTGTTCGCCAAGCTGCAGAGCAAGGACTTGGCCAGCATTCGCGAGTTGGTCTGCGATGTCGCCGAACCGTACCGCAGCGCTTTTCTGGCCTTGCCTGAGCTGTATGGTCCGATCGAAGAGCTGGACCGGGCGCGCTCCCGTTTACCGTCCTTGCCCGAGGTGGAACTTGGCTTGATGCAGCTGTCCGCGGTAGCCAAGGCGCTGGAGGGCCGGGTGGCCCTGAGTTTCGACCTGACCGAATTGCGCGGCACTCAGTATCACAACGGTCTGCTGTTCGCAGCCTATGCTGAGGGCTGGGCCGAGGAGCTGGCGCGCGGCGGGCGCTACGATAATGTCGGCCGCCGTTTTGGCCGCGCCCGACCCGCGACTGGCTTCAGTCTGGATTTGCGCGACTTGATCCGCATCCTGCCCGAGCAAGGCTCGGTCAGGGGGATTCGCCTGGCCGGCAAGCACTGGCCCCAGGCGCGGGCCGAAGTGGCTCGCCTGCGCGAGGCGGGCGAGATGGTGGTGATTGATTATCTGGGCGAGTCCGCCCAGGCTTTGAATTGTGATCGCGAGCTGACCCCGGACGGCTCGGATTGGCATGTGGTTTCATTTAACTGATTTTTGAATCTGACTGAAGAAGAGGTTTTTTCCAATGTCCAAGAACGTTGTCGTGATCGGTACCCAGTGGGGTGATGAAGGCAAGGGCAAGATCGTTGACTGGCTGACCGACCACGCGCGTGCCGTGGTTCGCTTCCAAGGCGGCCACAACGCGGGCCACACTCTGGTGGTGGGCGGCAAGAAAACTGTGCTGCGCCTGATTCCGTCCGGCATTCTGCGTGATGATGTCGAGTGCTTTATCGGCAATGGCGTGGTGTTGTCCCCGGAAGCCTTGCTCAAGGAGATCGACGAGCTGGAAACCGCCGGCGTTAACGTCGCCGCTCGCCTGAAAATTTCCGAAGGCTGCCCGCTGATCCTGCCGTACCACGTCGCTTTGGATCAGGCTCGCGAAGCCGCCAAGGGCGCCGGCAAGATCGGCACCACCGGCCGCGGCATCGGCCCCTGCTATGAAGACAAGGTGGCGCGCCGCGCCTTGAAGGTGATCGACCTGTTCGACACCGCCCGCTTTGCCGAGAAGTTGAAGGAAAACGTCGAATACTACAACTTCATGCTGACCAAGCTGTTCCAGGCTGAGCCGGTGAGCTTCGACGCCATCCTGGCCGACACCTTGAAACTGGCCGAGCGCATCAAGCCGATGGTGGCCGATGTATCCCGCACCCTGTACGACATGAACCAGGCGGATATCCCGCTGCTGTTCGAAGGCGCGCAAGGCACCCTGCTGGACATCGACCACGGCACCTATCCGTACGTGACCTCGTCCAACTGCGTGGCCGGCGCCGCAGCGCCGGGCGCCGGCGTGGCACCGCAAATGCTCAACTATGTGCTGGGCATCGTGAAGGGCTACACCACCCGCGTGGGTTCTGGTCCGTTCCCGACCGAGCAAGAGAACGATATCGGCATGTTCCTGGCCAAGCGCGGCAATGAATTCGGTTCGGTCACCGGCCGCCCGCGCCGCTGTGGCTGGTTCGACGCCGCCGCGCTCAAGCGTTCTATCCAGATCAACGGTGTGTCCGGCTTGTGCGTGACTAAGCTGGATGTGATGGATGGTCTGGAAGAGATCAAACTGTGCGTGGGTTACACCCTGGACGGTGAAAAGGTGGATATCCTGCCGTTTGGCTCCGACGCGGTCAGCAAGTGCGTGCCGGTATATGAAACCATGCCCGGCTGGAGCGAAAGCACCTTCGGCGCCAAGCGCTGGGAAGATCTGCCGGCCAACGCCCAGGCTTACCTGACCCGTATCGCCGAAGTGTGCGGCGCGCCGGTGGACATCATCTCCACTGGTCCTGACCGTGAAGAAACCATCGTGATGCGTCATCCCTTCGGTCTGTAAGTCCGATTTGGCTCATCGCCGGAAACCCGCCTGCCAGGCGGGTTTTTTCATGCTCGCGGCGGGCGTAGACTGTTTGGATTCTGGTTTCCGAAAGCAAAACACATGCAGCCATTGAATGTCGCCTTGGTGGGCTACGGTTATGCAGGCAAGACTTTTCACGCGCCCTTGATCTCCGCCACGCCCGAGCTGAAGCTGGCCGCCGTGGTCAGCAGCCGGCCGGACGAGGTGAGGGCGGATTGGCCGCAGGTGCCGGTGCTGGCCGGTTTAGAGCAGGCCTTGCTTGACCCCGCCATCGATATGCTTGTTATCGCCAGCCCCAACCGATTGCATTATCCGCAGGCGCGCTCGGGTTTGATGGCAGGTAAGCACGTGGTGGTGGACAAGCCGTTCACAGTGACGCAGGCGGAGGCGCGGGAGTTGTGCTTGATGGCTGAGCGGCCGGGCAGCCCGCTGTTATCGGTGTTTCACAATCGACGTTGGGATGCTGATTTTCTGGCGCTCAAGGCCTTGTTGGCTGGCGGTGAGCTGGGGGCGCTCAGCCATTTCGAGTCCCATTTCAACCGTTATCGGCCGCAGGTCCGCGCGCGTTGGCGTGAGCAGGACCAACCGGGAGCAGGGCTGTGGTACGACCTGGGACCGCACTTGCTCGATCAGGCCTTGCAGTTGCTGGGCTGGCCGCAGACGATTTATGCAAGCTTGTTCAAACAAAGGGCAGGGGCGCAGGCGACGGACTACTTTCACGTACAGCTGGGCTATGCGGAGTATCAGGCGGTGCTGCACGGTTCCTGCTTGGTCAGCGGCGGCGTTCCGCGCTTTAGTTTGCACGGCGCGCTCGCCAGTTACGTCAAGTTCGGCCTGGATAGCCAGGAAGACTATTTGAAGCGTGGCGGCCGCCCTGGCGAAGCGGGCTGGGGCGTGGACCTTGAGCCGGGCATCTTGTTCCATCTGCGGGACGACGGAGAAATACGGGAGCCCCGGCCATCGCCTTTGGGGGATTATCGCGATTTCTACTGTGAGGTGGCTCGCGCCGCGCAAGGCTTGGGGCCTAATCCGGTGACGGCGAGGGAAGCGTGGAGGGTGATAGCCTTGTTGGAACAAGGAGAGCGGAGCGCGCGGGAAGGGCGACGCCTGTTTTGCCTCCCGGTCGCTTGAGAGCGGCCCCGGCTTTCGCTTTACGTTTCGACATCATTTGCGCCGCCCTGTCTCCTTGTCCCAGCGGCAGCCGGTGCTACACTGGCGTTTCCTTTCCTGAAATTTTATCGTCATGCAGCTTAAGCTCGCCGCCGGCATGGTGACCCCGTTGATCGTGGCCACCGCCTTGTTCATGGAGAACATGGACGCCACAGTGATCTCCACCTCTTTGCCGGCTATCGCGCGCGACCTGTTGGTGGAGCCGATTGGTTTGAAGTTGGCGCTGACGTCTTATCTGGTCAGCTTGGCCGTGTTTATCCCCATTAGCGGCTGGATGGCGGACCGTTTTGGCTCGCGGCGTATTTTCCGCGCTGCCATCGCCGTTTTTGTATTGGGTTCGGTGTTGTGCGCGCTTGGCAATACATTGGGCGGCTTTGTGCTGGCGCGCTTTGTGCAAGGTATCGGCGGCGCAATGATGGTGCCGGTGGGGCGTTTGGTGATTTTGCGCACCACGGCGAAAGCGGATTTGGTGCGGGCGCTCAGTTATTTGACGGTTCCCGCTTTGCTGGGGCCGGTCATTGGGCCGCCCTTGGGCGGTTTCATCAGCACCTATCTGCATTGGCGCTGGATATTCTTGATCAATATTCCTATTGGCGTGCTGGGCTGGGTGCTTGCCAAGCGTCACATCGAAGACTTGAAGGACGAGCAAGTGCCGCCGCTGGACTGGTTGGGCTTTGCCTTGAGCGGAGTTGGTTTGTCCTTGTTGATGCTGGGTCTGGCTTCCGAAGGCAAGCATTTGATCTCGGTGCAATGGTCGGCGCTGCTAGCGGTGATTGGCGCCGGCTTGCTGTGGCTTTATCTGCTGCATTATCGTCGCGCGGCTCATCCCTTGCTGGACTTGTCCTTGTTGCGCTTGCCCACTTTTCATGCCGGCGTGGTGGGCGGCTTCGTGTTCCGAGTCGGCATTGGCGCCACGCCCTTCTTGTTACCGCTGATGTTACAACTGGGCCTGGGTCTCAATCCTTTTGTCTCCGGTTTGTTGACCTGTTCTACCGCGGTGGGCGCCATTTTCATGAAGACGCTGGTGATGCGCATACTGCGGCGTTACGGCTTCCGCAGGGTATTGATGGTTAATAGCATGCTGGCGGGCCTTTCCATCGCGGCGTACGCCATGTTCTACGAGGCGCCGAGTTATGTTTGGATGTTGCTGGTCTTCGTATTGGGAGGTTGTCTCCGCTCTTTGCAGTTCACCAGCCTGAACGCGATTTCTTTTGCCGAGGTTGAGTCGGGACGCATGAGCCATGCCACCAGTCTTTCAGGGGTGGCGCAGCAGTTGGCTGCGGGTTGCGGGGTGACGGCAGGGGCTTTTGTCGTGCAGGGAGTGAGCGGAATGCAGGGGCATGCAGTCTTGACCGTGGTCGATTTTGCCTGGGCTTTCGCCATTATGGGCGCCTTGACCATGTTGTCCAGCCTGATGTTTGCCACGCTGGATCCGCGAGCCGGGGAAGAGTTGGCCTCGCGCTGAGAAGAGAAATGCAAAAGCCCCGTTGATCATAGATCAACGGGGCTTTATTGGTGCCCAGGAGAAGACTCGAACTTCCACACCCTTGCGGGCGCTAGGACCTGAACCTAGTGCGTCTACCAATTCCGCCACCTGGGCATAAAACTTAAATTGTTTTACTGCTGGACTACGATATAAACATCATCGGAGTCATTTAAACTGTTGGTGCCCAAGAGAAGACTCGAACTTCCACACCCTTGCGGGCGCTAGGACCTGAACCTAGTGCGTCTACCAATTCCGCCACCTGGGCCAACCAAATTGTTACTATACAGAGCGAACATCACGATTACAATAGAGTAAATCAGTGGTGCCCAAGAGAAGACTCGAACTTCCACACCCTTGCGGGCGCTAGGACCTGAACCTAGTGCGTCTACCAATTCCGCCACCTGGGCTTCGCTTTGCTGTATTATTTCGCTGCATCTCTGCAACGAGATGCGAATTATAGACATATTCTTGAGGGTGTCAATGGCTAGAACACAAAAAAAACAAAAGACCCTGTCCCTCCGCGAACAGGACCCCTTCCTGGAACGGGAAAAACTTAAATATTCCAATCCCTTGCCGAGCCGAGAGTTCGTTTTAAAAATTTTGGCCGAGCAGGGGGTGCCGCTATTTCCTGATGAATTGGCGCGCATGTTGTCGATTACGCGAGCCGAATCTATTTATTTCGAACGCCGCTTGCGGGCAATGGAGCGAGACGGCGAAGTCATCATCAATCGCAAAGGCGCAGTCTGCGTCGCTCAAAAGCTGGACTTGATCAAGTGCAAAGTGTCCGGTCACCGCGATGGCTACGGTTTTGCCATCCCGGATGAAAGCGAAGGCCAGGGCGGAGATATTTTCCTGCCCGAGCGGGAAATGAAAAAAGCGATGCATGGCGATCGGGTGATGGTCCGCCCGTCGGGCCTTGATCGCCGAGGCCGGCAGGAAGGCAAGATCGTCGAGGTGTTGGATCATGTGGTGACGCGGCTGGTCGGCCGCATCAACCGCGTCCGGGGCGTGTGGGTGGTGGCGGCGGAAGACCGCCGCATCAACCACGACATTCTGATTGAGCCGGGCGGAGAGGCGGGCGCCAAGGATGGCCAGGTTGTCATGGTGGAAATCCTTCAATACCCGGATGCCTACCGTCAGCCTGTTGGCCAAGTAGTGGAAGTGCTGGGCAACTACGCCGACCCAGGCATGGAAATCGAAATTGCGCTGCGCAAGCACGATCTGCCTCATCAATTCCCTGAGGCAGCGCTGGCGCAAGCAAAGGCGACACCGAAAAAGGTGCGCAAGAAAGATTGGACCAAGGATCGAGTCGACCTGCGTGATCTGCCCTTGGTGACGATAGACGGCGAAACCGCGCGCGACTTTGATGATGCCGTATATGCCGAGAAGCAGGGCAAGGGCTTCCGTTTGATCGTGGCGATTGCCGACGTCAGCTTTTACGTAGAGCCCGGCGACGCTTTGGATCAGGAAGCGCTTAACCGCGGCACTTCGGTCTATTTTCCGCGCCGCGTCATTCCGATGCTGCCGGAAGCCCTGTCCAACGGGATCTGCTCGCTGAATCCGGATGTGGAGCGGATGTGTATGGTCTGCGATATGCAGATCAACGCCAAGGGCGTGGTCAAACGCTATCAGTTCTATCCGGCGGTGATGCTGTCCAAGGCGAGGTTGACCTACAACCAGGTTTGGGAGTGGATTCAGAAGGGAAGCGACAGCCCGGTGTTGCCGCAGATCCAGACCTTGTACTCGTTGTTCAAGGTGTTGCTTGCGGCGCGCAGTCAGCGCGGGGCGATCGAGTTCGACTCGGTGGAAACCCAGATGATCTTCAATGACGCGGGCAAGATCGAACGCATCGTGCCCGTTGTGCGCAACGACGCGCACCGCCTGATTGAAGAGTGCATGCTGGCGGCCAACGTTTGTGCCGCTGATTTCCTGGAGAAGAACGGGCACAAAGCCTTGTATCGGGTGCATGAAGGGCCGACTGAAGAGAAGCTGGAGAGTCTGCGCAACTATCTGCGCCTGGTCGGCTTGAGCTTGGGCGGCGGTGAAAAACCCACCGCTAAAGACTATGCCAAATTGGCTGAGCAGATTCATGGACGGCCCGACGCGCCGGTACTGCAGACCATGTTGCTGCGCTCCATGCAGCAAGCGGTTTATACCCCGGACAATAACGGGCACTTTGGTCTGGCTTACGAGGCCTACGCTCATTTCACTTCTCCGATTCGCCGCTACCCGGACCTGTTGGTGCATCGCTCGATCAAGGCTGTGCTTAAAGGCGGTAAATACAAGCCTGGCAAGTGGGCGCAACTGGGCGTGCATTGTTCAATGACCGAACGCCGGGCGGACGATGCCAGCCGTGATGTGGAGTCCTGGCTGAAAACCTACTATATGCGAGACAAGGTGGGTGAGATCTTCAAGGGCAAGATCTGTGCGGTGACCAGCTTTGGCGTATTCGTGTTGTTGGATGATGTGTATGTCGAGGGTTTGGTGCATATCTCGGAGTTGGGCAAGGACTACTTCCACTTCAAGAAGGACGTCCAGGCGATCGTCGGGGAGAAAAGCGGCATGCAATACCGCTTGGGCGATACTCTGACTGTGAAGGTGATGAGCGCTAACCTGGAAAGTGCCCAAGTCGACTTCGCTCTGGTCAAGGAGGGGGACCTGCAGGTTCCTAGGCCGGTTCCCGCACGTAGTGTTGGGGCGCGCCCAGCTGGTCCGCGTAGGGGCTCCGAGTCCAAGTCCGTGGAAGCGAAGCCCTCTGCATTGCCGGCTGCGCCCAAGGGACGAAGCCGGGGGACTGTCCAATCGCCGGCGCCGAAGCCAGTGGTGAATCAGCCCGTAGCAAGCAAGCCAGTAGCAAGCAAGCCAGTAGCAAGCAAGCCAGTAGCAAGCAAGCCAGTAGCAAGCAAGCCAGTAGCAAGCAAGCCAGTAGCAAGCAAGCCAGTAGCAAGCAAGCCAGTAGCAAGCAAGCCAGTAGCGAGCAAGCCAGTAGCGAGCAAGCCAGCAACGAGCTCCGCGGCCAAGCCTGTTGAAAATAAGCCCGTGTCGAACCTGACTGCTCCGAAAGTCGCAGGGGCAACGCCCGCGACAGCCAAACCCGTTGTTAAACGGTCCGTGGCATCCAAGTCGGTGTCTGCGGAGTCGATGCCGGCGGTTGAGGCTGCTGCGGATAAGTCTGGTGCTATTGAGCGCAAGCCTTCGGTTGAGGGGGCTTCGCCTGCGCCGCGCCAACGCAAGCCGTCAGTGCGTCGGAGCAGCAGTAAGCGCCGTAGCGAGGACTGATCTTTCGGAGGCGCTTCTATATAAATAGGAGTATCTAGGGTGTGACGGGCCGGCGTTTCGCCGGTCCGTTTTTCATGGATAGTCGGGA
>NZ_JBRBAF010000021.1:0-54390 GCF_052805975.1 Chromobacterium sp. W521 | reverse complement strand
ACTATCGAGCGAACCGGGCAAGACCCAGCTCAACCAGGGCTTCCTCACCCACCCGCGCAGCAACGGCAAAGCCGAGCCGCGCGGCGACGGCTTCGAACTCAGAACCGACAGCCACGGCGCCATCCGCGCCGGCCACGGCCTGCTGTTGAGCACCGAAGCGCAGAACGGCGCTTCCGGCAAACAGCTGGCGCGTGAACAGGCGCAAAGCCAGCTGGACGCGGCTTTGGGCCTGAGCCAAAGCCTGGCCGACACCGCCACTGGCCAGCAGGCGGACACCATGGAAACCGGGCCGGAAGAAATCGGCGCGGACAACGCTAAGGCCGCCAAGAAAACCGAAGGCCACCTGCAACACCAGGCCGCCGCCCTGAAAGCCTGGGAAGCCGGCTCCAACACCGACAAAGACGGCAAAACCGCGAAAGACCAGGCCGGCCAGCAGCCGCTGATCGTGCTGTCCGCCCCCGCCGGCATCGCCAGCCTGAGCCAGCAAAGCCAGACCGTGGCGGCGGGCACCAACCTGGACCTGGTAGCGCAGCGCGATACCAACCAGACCAGCGGCCGGCGCTGGATTCACAATGTGGGCCAGCACATCAGCCTGTTCGTCACCGGCCTGCAAGACAAGATTTCGCTGAAGCTGATCGCCGCCAAGGGCAAGGTGCAGGTTCAAGCACAGAGCGACAGCGTCGAGGTCACCGCGGACAAGGACGTGACGGTGACTTCCTGCAAGGAAAGAATCACGGTAGCGGCCAAGCAGGAAATTCTGCTCAACGTCAGCGGCGGCGCTTACATCCGCATCGCCGGCGGCAATATCGAACTGCATTGCCCCGGCAAGGTATCGGTGAAGGGGGCCAGCCATCAGATGAGCGGGCCGGCGAGCATTGGGGTCAATATGAAGGGATTTCCAAGTGCAGACTTATATGATGAGAGATTTCAGGTTCTTGGGCCCGATGGCAAGCCACTCAAGGGAATTACACTTGCAATTCATGATGGCAAGAATCAATTGCTTCATCAAATTAAACCAGATGGCAGTAATCAGCGTATTCATACTAGCTCTGCCACACCATTAGAAGCTCAAATGGTTTGGAGCGAAATTCTTCCCTTAGATGAAAAATAATTGCCATGGCGACTGATACTTTACGCAAGACAGCCACGACTAATACTCAAGATGGTTCCGTGTGCAAAATTGAAGCTGGTTGTGACACAATGTGGTCATTGGCACAGCAGTTCGCCTATGATCGCCTGTCTAGGAGAGAGCAAGGTTACACTTTTAGACCTGTGCGGGCTCTAATGGCAGATTATGCGCAAAGGGCTAGAGTAATTTCAGCGACTTATTCCCGATTTTACCTAGAGCTAGAAGATTATGGTGACCCTAAAAAAAAGGGGCGTTATTATTGGATGGCGCTGGGTGCTTTTGCTAGTAAAACAGTGGCATGTACTTTGGATTTAATTCGAGTGGATGCTGGGAAGCTTATGCCGAAGCTTGGTGAAAACTGGGATTTTGGCTATGTGAGAGATGGGTTGGGGAAAGGGAATTTCTGGCTTTTTCAAGATATCGCTCCTACTCATTGGTATCATAGTTATAGTGCTGCTACTTTTGAAGATTGTTTGAGTGCAAGAGGGAGGGATGGCTGCCATAAGCAAGTGTTAGATAATTTGAAGCGCTTCCCTTGGGCAGAAACAGCATTGCCGACATTAAATTATCTTAAGCTCTCATCTTATATAATAGAATCTTTCAAAACCGTAAAGGCTATCGAAAATAGTAGTAAGGGAACTCAGCGAGAAAAATTGCAGTTAGATCATTTGTTGAAAGTGGCAGAGCATGAACAGCAAATTGTTTTACAGCCATTGATGTATGAGGATGATAAATTCGCAAAATGGGTGCAACGGCAAAGAGGTTGGATGAGCTGGTTTTCTCCTGATTTAGAGTTGATTTTTACACATGAATGCAAAACTTCAGATAAAAGTATGAAGTCGTCTGCCCCAGAAGAAACAGTCTTAGAAGACTATAATAGTCGAATGACTTGGATTCGTAGCGCAGCGAATGATTTCCATGAGTTGATGAAACGCAAGAAACCATTTATGGAAAAAGAGCTTGCAACTATGGCTGCATGGCATGTTTCAAACTAGTCATCTAAACGGTGTGGTTGTGAAAAAAATCATTCTACTTACAGTCTTGATTGGGTGTGCCGTAGTTGCTGCATGTGCCTATCTTTCTGAAGGAAAAGAAAAAGAGAAGGGAAAAATGGATTATCCTGAAAAAATATCAATAGCCTTGAATCAAGGTGGAGTAGACTGGAAAAATAAATATGGTGATATTGTGCATGTCAATGCACAACCAGCAGGGGTTAATTTTTATAAAATTCAGCCCTTGTGCACCAAGCAATCCATAGTTGTACGTTTAGAGCATGGTAGCCATAGTCTGGAAATTCCACGGGTGCTCAGTGTGACTGGCACACAGGATATGGATAAAAAAGAAGGCATCGATAGCATACAGCTAAGCGCAGGCTTGTCCTCTCAGTCCTCGATAGAGCATGATGTGGCAAGACGTTATGTATGGAATTTGGTCAAATCGATTCGCGCTGCAGGTTGGCAGAAGTATATCGAAGAGACGGACCCGCGTTTGAGTGGCAAAGCAGCTTATGAGTACGCTGTGCAGAAGCATGGGGCATTAGACCCTGACTATGAGTTGTCATTGACGGAGTGGATGACAATGCCGGCTAGGACCCGCTGGAGCTTCTATGCAAAGGATGCCTTTCTTAGTTTGGAGTTTGACAGGGATATGCAGCGCATGGACCCTGCCAAGCCTGGCGCTTATTTGTTGAACGTCAGCATAAGCAGTGCTGAGCAGCAATTCAGCTCAAATTTTGAATTTGAAGAGCGTGATCATTGGCGTAGTTTATGGGATGCGGCTGCACGGAAATGGAAGCAGGAACGCAATATAAAAGAAGCTCAGTTGCGTGCTCAGGGTGTGGCTATTGATATCGGTTATCAAGATCCGCCTTTACCGGCAGAGCCTGTTGGGAAGTAGCGCTAGCATAAGTTCTATGGCTTGAACATGTAGCCACTGGATTTGACTGTGGCTGTGTTTTAAAGAGAGACGATGGCAAGGTGACGAGGCGTGCGGTATCTCTCAGTGTGGCTATTGTGGTCCTGGCCATTGCCGGAGCTAACTTGTATCGGGTTGCTTTCCTCTGGACGCATCAACTTGAGTTGATGGAACAAGACAAGCCGTATGGCGGCGGCGATCTGCGTGTCCATGGCCGGCAACTCTTCATCTTCAAGCCGATTGGCCCCGAGATCAAGCTCAAGCCGGTGGCCGAGCGTAGCCGGCCCGGGGTGCCGGGGGTGCAGGAGCCCTGGATGAACGACGTCAAGGAGGTTAGCAACCGCTCCACGGTCAGGCTGCTGCGCGGTGATATGGAACACGGAGTCAAGCGCATTTTCGAGCAGCGCGGGCAGAATGGAGCCTGGTGGTTGTCCGCCGATTGGAAAACCATCTATGTCTCCACGGACTGGATGAATTTCAAGCTGCCGGCGGGAGCTGACGGCTATGGTCAAAGCTGGCACGCTTTGTGGAAGTCCGAGGATGGTGGTGTCAACTGGAGGCAGTTGCCATGGCCGGAACGCATCCAGCCTGGCCAGCCGCTGTTCTTGAACGACGGTAAACGTGGCTATCTGGTGGCGGAAGGGATGCGCATTTGGCGCACCCGCGACGGCGGCGAGCACTGGGAGGCCTTGCCGATGCCGTCCTGGGCCAATCAGCGGCTGATGGCCAATCCGGACGGCAATGGCTTGTCGCCCATGGTGCCGGACACCCGTGCCCGCTTTGACGCGTTCGACCTGGCGGAGGATGGCACCTTGCGTCTGTCGTTCTATGTGCGGCAGACTCGCTTGGGCGGCAGCTTCGGCACGGTGGAGGAAAGCGCCTTGTTGTATAGCTTGCCTTGGGATGTCAAGGCGGAGGATCTGCCGTTGAAATGGATGCGCCCGGAGGCGGTGTTCAAGCAGCAGTCCATCGTCGACATCAAGCCGGCCATGGGCGGCGGCTTGCATTTGATTGCCTTGCAAGGTCAGTTGCAGCCGGAGACGGTGGCGGAGGAACAATTGCGGCCGGCGGCCTATGTGTTGTGGAAACAGGGCGAGGAGGTGCTGCGCCATGGCTTCGAGCCGCATGTGATTCCCGGCGCCTTGTTTGTCGGCAAACAGAATCAGCTGGTGCTGGCGGGAGACAGCCAGCAGCCAGGCCAGGCGATGCGGGATTCGATCACCTTGACCAGCACCGATGGAGGCCGCAAATGGAGTGAAACCAATGACGGTTCCGCGTTTGCCTGGTTCTATGAGGCGGAGAGCAATCGTATCTGGAAATACCAGACACATTCGTTGTATTGGCGTAGCTTGTAGCCGTGAAGGCCGGGGGTGACACCCGTCACCCCCGCCGAACCCCTGCGCCCGGGAGGACTCAGACTCTATGTGCCGGCTGTCTGGCCGGCCGCATCCCTTCCCATTCCCCTCCTGGAGATTCTTCATGACGCCCATCCTGTTCAATACTTATCGCTCGGTCCAAGGCTTCAACAAACGCGTCCGTTTCCTGATCCTGCATTACACCGCGCTGGACTTCGCCGGTTCCATCAAGGCGCTGACCGGCTCCGGCCAGGTGAGCGCGCATTATCTGGCGCCGGACCCCAGCGACCCCAGCTATCAGCAGGCCGGCTTCAAGCAGATGAATCTGTTCAATCTGGTGGACGAGAACGACCGCGCCTGGCACGCCGGCGCCAGTTCCTGGGACGGCCGCAGCAATCTGAACGATTCGTCCATCGGCGTGGAAATCGTCAATCTGGCGCGGGAGGACAAGGGCGGCATGGTGTTTCCGCCTTTTCACCCGCAGCAAGTGGAGGCGGTGACGGAATTGGCGCGGAACATTCTGGCGCGCTATCCGGACATCAGCCCGGTGAACGTGCTGGGCCATTCCGACATCGCCGTGGGCCGCAAGAGCGATCCGGGGCCGATGTTCCCGTGGCTGGAGCTGCACCAGGCCGGGGTGGGCGCGTGGCCGGAGGCGGAGACGCAGTGCAAGTACGCCCGGCAGTTCCAGCAGCAGGGTTTGCCCAGCCGGGAGAAGATGCTAGAGGCGTTCAAGCATTACGGCTACGAGGTGGCGGCGGCGGGCGGCGACGCCGGCTTTACCGCCCTGGTGCGCGCCTTCCAGATGCATTTCCGCGCCAGCGATTACCGCGGGGTGATGGACGTGGAAACCGCGGCCATCCTGTTTGCCTTGCTGGAGCGTTATTGGCCAAAGCGCCTGGCCTTGATCAAGCTTTGACGCGTCTTGTACTCCGCGGCTAACAAACCCCTGATGCTGCGTTGCGCCGACTTGTCGTACTCCAAGTACTGCAGCTTCGCAGAAACTTCGTTTTCTGCGTCGGCGAGCCTTGCCTCAGCCGTGAAACTGACAATTTTAGCCGCTCTCAGTGCGAAACCCGGCCGGCAGGCCGGGTTTTTCATTTCCGCTCTCGCTGTACGGCTATTTTGCGGCGGCTGGGATGAAGGAGAACTCCTGGATCACGATTTCCACTTCCTTGCCGTCCTTGGGCGGCCGTCCCTGGAACAGCCACAGATTGATGTGTGGCGGCAGCGGCTGTTGCGGCACCAGGCGCTTGGGGTCTGTCGGGGCGAAGTTCCAGCGCGCCATTTCATACAGGTCGCCGTCCTGGTGGCCGTGCAGCGATTGGTAGAGCACCCGGCTGGCGTCCCAGTTGAAGCGATGGGTGCTGTAGTCGCCGTTGAGGTGCGGTTCAAAGGCGTAGGAGGTGGGCTTGGGGCCGGGCACGGCCGGGTAGACGGTATAGTTGCCCATCGGGTTTTGCCGGTTGCCCCAGCGGGCGAATTCGATGTCGATTTCATTGGTGGCGTCCGGGCCCACGTCCGGCGTCGGGTAGTTGAACAGGCCCAGCACGATGTTGTCGTCGAACAGGTCCGGCCGGCCTATCAGCTTGAACTGGTAGCGGCCAAAGCCCAGCCGTTGCGGCAGGTAGACTTCGGCGCTGCTCCACTTGCCGCCGCGTTGGGCGATCTTGAGGTGGAGCCGGCCTTGGGCGTCCACCCAGGCATTGTTTTCGTCCCAGTCGTTGGGGCCGGGGCCGCTTTGGCTTTGGTTGCGGACTTCCCAGGCATAGCCGGAGAAATTCAGGGCCTTGGCCTGAGCCAGGCCGGAAACGGCCAGGACGGCGGCGATGAACAAATAGCGGACACGTAGCATGGTCTTCCTTTGGCGGTGGCCTGGGCGCAGCCAGGCGGTGGAGGGACTGTCTGCCTGGAATATAATGCCAAATGACTTTCTGTTGGGTGAACAAAGGAACAGGCGTCGGCGATGGCCGAATGCTCGCGTCTGAACCATTGGCCCGCCGGCGCGGTCAAGTTTTAGGTAGCGTCAAGCCAAGGCTCTGCGGGCGCTGGTCTGGCGGCGGTGGCTTTCATCATGCGAGGAGTGCGATTGTGTTGACCATGGGGTTTCTGAGCTGGTTGTTCGGGGATGAGAATCTGATGTCCTTGCTGGCGCAGAACTGGGTGATGGGGGTGTGGATCGTGGCCGCCATCGTGTTTTGCGAAACCGGCCTGGTGGTCCTGCCCTTCCTGCCCGGCGACGGGCTCTTGTTCGCCACCGGCGCCTTGTTGGGCGCGCAGGGCGTGTCGCCGTGGTGGCCCATGGGGCTGATCACGCTGGCCGCCATCCTGGGGGATTTGCTGAATTACAGCATAGGCCGCTCCGCGCTGGGACAGACGCTGATCCGCCGCGGCTGGGTCAAGCCGCAGCATCTGGCCAAGACCCAAACCTTTTTCGACCGCTACGGCGCGCCCACCATCACCATCGGCCGTTTCGTGCCTGTCGTGCGTACAGTGGCGCCGTTCCTGGCCGGGTTGACCGGCATGTGCCCGCGACGCTTCGCCTGCTACAACGTGCTGGGCGCGTTGATCTGGTGCGGCGGGCTGGTGTCCATGGGCTACTGGCTGGGGGCGATCCCCTGGGTGCAGGACAATATGCTGTGGCTGGTGCTGGGCATGGTGGCGCTGCTCTTGCTGCCGCCGCTGTGGCAGTGGCGGCGTAGCCGCCGGAACGGCTGAGCCGAGCTCAGCGCGGCCCTAGCAGTTTTTGCAGCGTGGCCGCCGTGGGCGCGCCCTGCACTTTTTGCAGCTGGCCCTGAGCGTCGCGGTAGAAGGAGGCCGGGGTGGCGAACACGCCGAAGCGCTCCATCAACTGTTGGTTGGCCGCCAGTTTGGCGCTGACGGCGGCCGGGGGTTTGGCCAGCGGTTGGATTGAAGCGCCGGCCTCGTGGCGCGCCAGCGCGGCGGCCGGGTCCGGCGCGGCCAGCAGGGCGGCGGCCTTGGCCGGGCTGTCTTCGGCCAGCAGGCCCACCAGGATGTGGCGGATCTGGACCTTGCCGGCCTGGACCCAGGGCCGGGCGGCGCGCCAGAGCTGTCGGCAGTAGGGACAGTTGGGATCGGTGAAGGTGTAGATCACGCGTTGGGCGCCGGTCTTCCCGTCGGCTATCCAGTGGCTGGTTTCCAATTGCCGCCACAGCGCGGCGCTGAATTGCCGGTCCAGCAGCTCGGAGTTCCATTTTTCGCCGTTGGCGTCGGTGGCATTGCCGACGATGGCCTGCTGGCCGTCCGCGGTCAGGTAGACGGCCTGCGGCCGGCCCAGGTAGAGCGAGGCGTAGCCGGTGAGCCCGGACGGGCCGGGGAAGCTGCCGAGGATTTCATAGCCCTGAGCCTCCAACGCCTGGATGGGCGCCGGCCAGGGCTGGGCGTGGGCGGGGAGGGCGTGCAGGCTGAGCCAGAGCGCCAGCGGCGCCAGGCGGAGAACGAGCGGGGTGGTCATGGCGCGTTTATTCCTTGGAGTTTGAGCGGGCGAGCGTTTGCAGTTTGCTGGCCAGGGTGGCTGCGGATAGTTCGCCCAGATGGACGGAGGCCAGACGCCCGTCGGCGTCGAAAAACAGCGTGGTGGGCAGCGCCACGGAGCCGTACTCCCGGCCCAGAGCGCCGGCGGAGTCCAGCAGCACGTGCTGAAGCCGCAGCGGCTGTTTGCGGAAGAAATCGCGGACCGCGACTTCATCCTCTCCCTGGTTGGCGAAGATGAAGCGCACGTCTGGCCTTTGCTGCTGGGCGTCTTGCAGCAGCGGCATTTCCCTCCTGCAGGGCGGACACCAACTGGCCCAGAGATTGAGCACCACCGGTTTACCGCTGGCCAGGGCCGGCAGCGAGGCGGGCGGGCCGTCCAACTGGCGCAGTTCCGGCCGGCGCCAGCCGCGCCAAGCGGCCAGGGCGAGCGCGGCGGCGATGCCGGCCCAGGGCAGAAAGCTGCCGTCGCGCAGGTCCAGCATCGTCAGTGGCTGGTGGGAGTACAGCGAAAACCAATACAGGACGAAACCGACGCGCGCGGCGACGAAGCCCCACAACAGCATGTCGTTGAGGTGGGCGGCCACGCTGACGCGGCGGCCTCGGCCGGCGAGCAGGCCGGCGCCGTGGGCGGCCAGCCAGGCGGCGACGACGATGGTCAGGCTGATGGGAATGGCCAGCGGGCCAAGGTGGAAAGAAAGCATGGTTCAGTCCTGTGCCGCGCGGGGCGGCATGGCGGCGGCTGTTTTTTTAATCGTTTGAATAGACTGGGTTCTTTCCAAAAAATTCAGCGAGCCGCGTGGGTTTGGCGTCAAGCCGGCGTCAATGCGGGCCAAGAATGCGGCGCAGCAGTTCGGGGTTGGGCGCGCCCTGGGTTTTTTGCAGGGCGCCCTTGGCGTCGGCATAGAAGATCACCGGGGTGGCGAACACGCCAAAGCGTTCCATCAGTTTATGGTTGGCTTCCAGTTTGGCGCGAGTCTCGGCCGGCGGCTTGGCCAGCGGTTTGACGCCGCCGCTGGCGTGTTGCCGCTCATGGCGGTTCAGCGCGGCGGCTGGGTCGGCGTCGGTCAGGATGGCGGCGGCCTTGCCCGGGCTATCCGCCTTGATCACGCCCACCAGGATATGGCGGATTTGAACCTTGCCGGCTTGCACCCAGGGGCGCGCGTCATTCCAGAAGCGGTTGCAGTAGGGGCAATTGGGGTCGGTGAAGACATAGACGATGCGCGGGGCGCGGGCGTCGCCGTCGGCGACCCAGTGGCTGTTTTCCAGCTGCCGCCACAGGACTTGGCTGAATTGCCGTTCCAGCTGCGGGGCGTTCCAAGGCTCGCCGTTGACGTCGCTGAGCTGGCCGACGATGGCCTGCTTGCGGTCCTGAGTCAGGTAGACGGTTTGCGGCTGCCCCAGATAAAGAGCGGAGTAGCCGCTGAGGCCGCTTGGCGCGGGGAAATGGCTCAGGATTTGATAGCCTTGGCGCTCCAGCGCCTGGATGGGCGCGGGCTTGGCCGGCGCGGCCAGGGCGTGGGCGGGCAGGCTCAAGGCCAGCAGCAGCGGCGGAATCATTCTGAAAAACATTGATAGTCCTTTGCGGTGTGTTGAACTCAGCGGGCCTGTCGCGCCTGGTTCAGGCGTTCAAGGAAGGCGTCTGGGCTGAGCGCGCCGACGATGCGTTGGGCGCGGCGCTCCTGGCCGTCTGGGCCGATCAACAGCAGCGTGGGCGGGCCGATCACCTGGCGCGAGGCGAGCAGCGCGGCGCTATCCGGACCGGACTCGGTCACATCGGGACGCAGCAGTTTCATGCCGGCCAAGGCTTGTTGCACGCGGGGGTCGCCAAACACCTTGTGTTCGATTTCCTTGCAGGCCACGCACCAGTCGGCGTAGTAGTCCACCAGCGCCCACTGACCTTGGCGCGCGGCTTCGTCCAGGCCGTTTTGCAGCGCGCGGACGTCGCGCACGGTGACGAAGCCGAGCTGTTCCATGCCGGCGGCGGGAGCGGCCGCCGTGGAAATGAAGGCGAGCGGCCGCAGCGGATCGCTTTGCCCGGCGGCCGCGCCGATCAGCATCGCCGCCGCCCACAAGCTCAGCAGCGCCGCCGTGCCGCGCAGCGTCCATTGGCCTGGGCTGGCGCGCCAGGGCCGGGTCAGCGTCAGCAAGCCGACGGCGAGGGCGAACAGCCACGCGCCCCATAAGGCCAGGCTGGCCGCCGGGGGCAGCACGCGGCCGAGGAACCAGATGGCCATGCCCAGCAGCAGGAAGCCGAACACCGCTTTGACCCGGTTCATCCACAGGCCGGGGCGCGGCAGCAGCTTGGCGCCCAGCACGCCCACCAGCAAGAGCGGCACGCCCATGCCCAGGCCCATGGAGAGCAAGGCCAGGCCGCCTTTGAGCACGTCGCCGCTGTCGCTGATGTAGAGCAAGGCGCCGGCCAGCGGCGCGGTCATGCAGGGGCCCACCAGCAAGGCGGACAGCACGCCCATCGCCGCCGAGCCGCCCAGGGTGCCGCCGCGCTGGCGCTGGCGCTGGCTGGCCATGGCCAGCCGGTCGCGCAGCATGGCCGGCAATTGAAGCTCGTAAACGCCGAACATGGCCAGCGCCAGCAGGACGAAGAGCGCGGCGAACAGGCCCAGCGCCCACGGCGTTTGCAGCGCGGCCTGCAGGTTGGCGCCCATGCTGGCGGCCAGCGCGCCCAGCGCCGCGTAGGTCAAGGCCATCGGCAGCACAAAGGCCAGGGCGAGCACCAGGCCGCGCCGCGGCGTGGCGCCGCTGCCCACGATCAAGCTGCTGAGAATGGGCACCATCGGCAACACGCAGGGCGTGAAGGTCATCAGCAGGCCAAGGCCGAAGAAGGCCAGCAAAACCCAGCCTGTGCCGGATTGAGCCAGCCGCGCCGCCAGCGCCTGGTCTTCGCCCAAGGCCGGCGCGATGGGGACGGCGGCATCCATCCCTGTCGCTCCCGCCGCGCTGGTTTTAACGGCCTTGCCGCTTCCTGATAGTTCAACGGCGCGATGCTGCGGCGGATAGCACAGTCCGGCTTCGGCGCAGCCTTGCCAGCTCAGCATGAGGCGGCGCGCCTGGCCGGCTTGCACCAGTAGTTCCAGCCGCTGGTAATACACCTCGGATTCGCCGAAGAATTCATCACGGATGGTTTTGCCGGCCGGCATCGCCGGCGGCGGGACGCTGCCGACGGGTTCGGCCGCGATCTTGATGTTCTTGCGATACAGGTAATAGCCGTCGCGGATGTCCCAGCGCAGGCGGACTTGTCCGTCGCCCAACTCGCTGACGCTGAGGCGGAAGGCCTGTTCCGGCGGCAGAAAACCGGTTTGCGCCTGGGCGGCGGGCATCCAGAGAAAAAGCAGCAGCAACAGGCTGCGGAAGATGAGCGGCATTGCGGTCTCCATGGCGATGAATGCGCACAGCCTGGATGCCGGGGATTAAGCCGCCGTTAACAATGGGATAATCCGTCGTCGGCAAGCTGGCGGCGACAAGGAGGCAGGAAATGCGGGTGTTATTGGTGGAAGACAATGAGTTGATTGCGCTGGGCATCGTCGCCGGGCTGCGCGCTCACGGCCTGACGGTGGACGCGGTGGGCAGCGCGGCCCAGGCCGAGGCGGCGCTGGCGACGCTGGACGCCGATTTGATGATTTTGGACCTGGGGCTGCCGGACGAGGACGGCATGCGCTTGCTGGCGCGCTTGCGCGCGCGCGGAGAGGCGCTGCCGGTGCTGGTGTTGACTGCTCGCGACGCGGTGGAGGACCGGGTGGCCGGTCTGCGCGCCGGCGCGGACGACTATCTGCTCAAGCCTTTTGATCTGGACGAACTGGTGGCGAGGCTGCACGCTTTGCGCCGGCGCGCCGCCGGCCGTTGCGTGGATGTGATCGAGGACGGTCCGCTGCGGCTGGACCCGGTGCGCGGCGAAGTCTGGCTACACGGCCGGCCTGTGGCGCTGGCGCGCCGCGAACTGGCGCTGCTGGCGGCCTTGATGCAGGCGCGGGAGCGGATTCTCAGCGCCGAGCAGCTGAAGGACCGGCTCTATGATTACAGCGAGGAAATTGAAAGCAACGCCTTGAACGTGCACATCCACCATTTGCGGCGCAAGCTGGGGCCGGCGGTGGTGGAGACGGTGCGCGGCCTGGGCTATCGCTACGGCAGGGCCGGCGAATGAGTTTGCGTCTGCGCTTGCTGTTATGGATAGGGGTGTCGCTGTGCCTGCTGTGGGGCGGCGTGGCGGCCTGGACGCTGCATGATCTGGACCGGCAGATGCGGCTGACGCTGGACCGGCGGCTGGCGATGTCCGCGCAGATGGTGGCCGGGCTGATGGAGCAGTTGCCCGCGCCGCCGCCGCGCGCCGTGCCGCGTTTCGAGGGCATAGGCGCCGGCATTGCCTGTCAGATCGTTTCCGTGCGCGGCGAGGTGCTGGCGCGCACGCCGGGCGCGCCGGACACCCGCGCCGATCCGGCGCCGGGCTATGCCGAACAAACCCTGCGCGGCGAGCGCTGGCACAGCTATACGGTGGTGGCCAACGGCTTGCGGGTGACCACGGCGGACCGGCTGACCGAACGCGACGCGATGTTGACGGATATCCGCTGGGCCGCCGCCGTGCCCTTCCTCGCTGCCTTGGCCGGCAGCCTGGTGGCCTTGTGGCTGGGCGTGAGCCGGGGCTTGAGCCCGCTGGAGCGGCTGCGCCGCGCCTTGGCGCGCCGCGCGCCGGAAGCGCTGGAGCCGGTGGCCACTCAGGGTTTGCCGCGGGACGTGTTGCCGCTGGCGGACAGCCTGAATCAGCTGCTGCGGCGCGTGGGCGAGGTACTGCAACGCGAGCGGCGTTTGACCAGCGACGCCGCCCATGAGCTGCGCACCCCGCTGACGGCGATCAAGACTCACCTGCAAGTGGCGCGCATCACCCAGGGGCCGGACGCGGCGCAGGCGATTGCTCATGCCGCCGAAGGAGCGGACCGTTTGCAGAACACTTTGGGGCAGTTGCTGATGTTGGCGCGTTTGGAAGGGGCTTTCGATTGGGAAGAAGGCCCGCCGGCCCGCGCAGACGAGGTGGCGCGGCTGGCGATGCGCGACGCGGAGCCCGCACCGCCGCGGCGCATTGTCTGCGGCCCGTTGCCTGAGGCCACGCTGGCCTTGCCTCAGGCGCTGGCGGCCACCGCGCTGCGCAATCTGCTGGACAACGCTTTGCGGTATTCGCCGCCGGACGCGCCGGTGCGTTTGGAGGCCGCGCTGAGCGAGACGGGCTTGCGTTTTGAAGTGAGCGATCAGGGGCCGGGATTGACGGCGGCTCAACGCGAGCAGGCCGCGCAGCGCTTTTGGCGCGGGCGGCATGCCGGCGCCGGCAGCGGCCTGGGCCTGTCCATCGTCTCCGCGATCGCAGGGCGTTTTGGCGGCCGTCTGGAGCTGCTGGCCGGCGAGGAGGGCGGGCTATGCGCCGCCCTGACGCTGCCGGCGCTCAGCTCGACTGATGCAGGCGCATGAACGGCGGCGCGGCCACCACGTCCGGCACGCTGCTGTTGACCGGGTGCTGCATCACCTTCTGCGCCACCAGCTTCAGCTCGTACATGATGCCGATGGCGGCGTCCAAGTGCCGCGGCTCGCCGTTGAAGGTGCGGTCCAGCGCGGCCAGCAGGTTTTGGTAGGCCTGGTAGAACTGGGCGCCGCTGACGGCCGCGCCGCTGCCTGCCGGGTAGTCTGAAAGCGCGGCGTTGGGCAGCAGGTTGAACACCCCGGTTTCGTCCAGTGGCACCGGCTCCCCGGTGTAGGACCAGCCGGAGGGGCTGGAATAGTCCCGGATCAGCCGTTTGCCGTAGTAGATTTCGCCAAACTTGAAATAGTGAGCGTAGCCGCCGCCGGCCTCGTCCTTGGGATTGATCCAGTCCTCCTCCACCTGTATGCCTTCGCCCTGGCGCACGATGGTGTCTATCACCGCCCGGGCGCTGGCCATGTCGTAGACCTTGCCGTCTGGACAGTCGGGCACCTCGTGCGGGAACCACTGGCTGACGTCCACCTGTTCGTCCAGTCGCGGTTGGGCGAAGCAGTCGTGGCCATGGTTTTCCAGGTGTTGCAGCCGCTCCAGAATGGCCTGGTAAAAGCGGCCTATGGAGTCGAAGCCGGACTGGTTGTCGACATAGGCCTGGGTTTCGCCGGGCAGGATGGCCTGGGTGTCCGGACGTTCTATCTCCATGAACACTTCCTGCGCCTGCTGCCGGCTCAAGGCCTTGAGGGTGACGATGAGGCCGGTATCCACGCACATCGGCAGCGGCCCAGGGTAGTTGAGCGCCAGGCCGTCTTCGACGATGCGTGGGTTGCCGCCGATGGCGATCAAGGTGTTGGCGGCCAGGGTCATGTGCAGCATTTCCTCCACCACCACCGATTGCACCAGCGCGCGCGCTTCCTGGTTCTGGCCGGGCTTGATGGAGAACAGCGCGGTCAGATAAGTGGGGATGGTGGACAGCTCCAGCCGCACCGCGCCGGCCAGCATGGTTCGCACATGTTGGATGTGGTCGGCCTGACGCAGTTCGTCCATCAGTTCTTGGCGTATCTTCAGCATGGCTTGGTTTCCTTGGAAAGGGATGCCGGTTGGACGGTCAGGCGTCGTTGCCTTTGCGGCTCTTGCTCGTGCTGAGAGAGCCGCGAGTGGCGGCGATATCGGCCTCGCTGGGCGGCGCGCTCTGGCGCAGCGGGCAGCGCTTGCCGTACATCCGCTGGCGGTCGAAGGTTTTGCCGGTGAGGTCTATGACGTTCTGGAAGTAGTTGATCAGCATGCGCCGCTTGCTGGCGGACAGATCGCGCGTCACCGGCATCTGGTCCGGGTCCTCGATGGGCTTGTCGAAAACGAAGCGCATGATGAAGGCGCTGGCGTCGGCTACCGCTTGCTTGGAAAAGTCGAACAGGCCCTGGCTCATCACCGGGTAGAGGTTGGCGTATTGCTGCAGGATGGGCTGCACGTCTTCCCAGCGCGGATTGTCCAGGTCTATGTCCTGGCCCGGCTGCGGGAAGCTGCTGAAAACCACCACCGCGAAGTTGTCGAAGGGCTGTTGCAGCGCCGGATCGGAGCCCGCCAGATTGTAGGCGATGGTGAACAGCTGGCCGTCCATGTATTCGCGCGGGGTGCCGAAGCTTTCCGGCCCGTGCAGGGTGACGGCGGCCCGGCCGGCCTGGTCGGTGATCGGCTCCGCCGGGCTGATGCGGATGGCGGCGTTGGGCACGTTGTTGACCGGCAACAGCGCGCGCGGGGTGGTGCCCTGGGTTTTGTCGGTGGGGGTGTCGCCGTAGTCCAGCATGGGCGCGCCGGCCCAGAAAGCCAGCGCCGCGCCGGCCAGCGGCTGACCGTAACGCGCCGCGTAAACGTGGGTGTGCTGGTGGTTTCGGTCCGGATGGTTGGGGTCCAGGCGGATGGCGAAGTCTTCAGCGCGCACCTCGTTGCCCAGCAAGGCCTCGCGCACGCAGACCACGGCGCGTCCCTCCACGCCCACCGGCTGGACGATGGCCAGCGGCAAGGGCTGATTGGCCAGCCGCAACTGTTCCTCGGTCAGCGGCACCGATTGGATGCCGGCCTGCTGGTCTTGCAGCGCTTGCGAGGTGTCCACGCCGGCGATGACGGTGTAGTCGTCAGGCCCTATCTCCGCGTCCTGCGCCGTCCATTCATTGTGCAGGACGGCGTATTGCAGCGATGGCAGCGCCGCCACCTGGAAGCGGCTGTCCAGCGGCAACGCGTTGCTCAGGTCCACTTGCAGGCTGGCGGTGTCCTGATCCAGCCAGGAGGAGAAACAGCCGATGCCGTTCTGGCTGGCAAGGTCGTTGCCCTGCTGCGTGGTCGGCATGAAGCGGCGGCCCAGGATGAAGGAGCGCGGCTGGCCCAGATAGGCCGGACCGATGGCGCCGAGCACGGTGCCGTAACCGAAGCCGGGATCGCTGTAGTCGGTGCTGTAGCCGTAGGTGGACAGCCGGATGGAGAGCCGGTCCTGTTCGCTCAACTCGATCAGGCGCGCCAGCAGCGGGCTGTCGAAACCGTCCAGATGCCACTGGATATTGATGAGCACGGATTGAAAGAGGGCGGAGGCGGCGCTGTCGCCCTGGCTTTGGGCGCGGGAAAACCACAGATCGCGGAAGGGGTTGCTCTGATAGTCGGCGGTCATCAGCGGCGTGCCGTCCGGCTTGAGCAGCGACACCGCGAGGCCGTAGATGCTGGAGGCCAGCTGCCAGTCCGGGTCCAGGTCCACCATCTTGCCGGACGGTTTGCCGATGGCGTTGCCCACGCTACAGGACAGCAGCGGGTCTTGCGCCGGATTGGTGACCAGGATGCCGCTGGGTCCGCGCAAGCTGGTCACTTGGCAGTTGGCGAAGCGCATGATGGCGGTGCCGGTGGGGTGCCACCAGCCGTTATAGGTTTTGGTGCGCCCGTCCGCTCCCGCTTGTTGGTATTCCTGGAAACGCGGCTCGAAGGTGGCGTTGTCGTAATGGCGCGGGTCGTTGTTGACGGTGGAGACATCTGACTGGAACTGGCCGGAAAAGGCCAGGCGGGGAAACTGCAGATAGCTCATATTGGCTCCTTGCTGGCCGGAAAATCCGCGAACGGCTATGGCTGGCGATTTAATTCCATAGGCATAGCGCGGGTATAGGCAGCGCTGACCATAAGGGCAATGTTCTTTAGGACAGGTGAATGCCGGGAGCGGTGTGGCCGGTGCTTTGTGAGCCCCGGCCGGAGTTGGGTGCTCTACTCCGCGCCCAGCGACATCGCGTGGTTGAACACATTGCCCGGGTCGTACTTGCGCTTGATCGCCACCAGCTCCGGATACAGCGCGCCGTAATACAACTCGCCCCAGCTATAGCCAGGGGTTCCCGGCCGCGCGCCGTTCAACATGTCCACATCCGGGTAGTTGATGTAGCAGCCCTCGTAAGGCGAATCCGGCAAGGCCGCCGAACTTGGATACGGCGTGCCGTTGAAGCCGTCGGCGGCGTAGACGGCGTCGAAAAACGCCCGCATCCAGCTCACGTGCATGGCATCGTTGGCCGGGTCGGTCCAGTAGCTTTGGTACTGCAGCTTCATTACCGAGGCGCGCTGAGGCACCGCGGTCTGGTTGTCGGCCGGGTCGAAACCGTTGTTGCCGGGGCTGCGGTGGTTGATCGCGCCGCCGTAGGAGTCCACCTGTAGCAGCGATTGGGCCAGATCCTGGTTGTCGGGGTCGGAGCTAAGGTGCTGGTGGATGGCCTTGCACTCCGCCGGGCTGAAGTTCCGCTTCATATAGGCGGACTTGTACTTGCCGCGCTGATTGCTGCCTGAGCCGTTCAACGTTTGGGTGGCGTACAGCCAGTCCATCGCCTGTGTGTGCTCAGGCAAGGAGCCGGTATTTTTTGGCGGTGAGCGGTGCGGAATGTGGGGCAGATGGCCGCCGCCGGGCAGATAGGTGTTGAGCAGTTGCGGCTGGGCCACTTGCTTGATGCGCCGGTAGAAATCGTTGAACGGCGCGGTGTGATTCAGCTTGCCGTCCCTGTCGGTGTATTGCACCACCAGGCCCAGGTTTTTGGCGCTGATGTGGGTGAGCTTGAGCAGGCTGAACAGGCCGTAGCCTTCGGGCTCGCTGTCCGCCTCCTGCCAATATTGGCCATAGGTTTGCAGCAAGTCGCTGAAGCGGCCCAAATCCTTGAAATCGTCCCAGCTGAATTGCAGGAGCTGCACGCCCACCTGCTGCGGCGCCGGCGGCAAATCGTCAAAGTAATAGCTGGTGATCAGGCCCACGTTGCCGCCGCCGGCCCCCTTGCACAGCTTGAGCAAGTCGGCGAATTCATTGTCGACGCGGGCGTGTACCTTGCGCACCTTGCCGCCGTCCGCCAGCAGAATGTCCACTGCGCTCAACCAGTCCACGGTTAGGCCCTGCAGCCGCGATAGCAGGCCGTAGCCGCCGCCGCTAATGTGGCCGCCGGCGCCCACTGAGTAGCAAGAGCCGCCGGGCATGGTCTTGCCGGTGAGTTTGTACAGGCCTACGTAGCCGTCCCAGTTTTGATTGCCGGCCAAAAGCTGGAAGCCATAGCGCCGGCCGTCCGCGGCTATGTCGCGGCGTAGGCCGGAGAGCTGGCCGATGTCTATGATCAGGCCGCCGGGGTTGTTGCTGACGAAGCCCTCGTAGCAATGGCCGCCGCTGCGGATAGTGGGCTTGAGCTTGTGGTCCAGCGCGTATTGCAGCGCGGCGACGACTTCGGCTTCATCGCTGCAGATGATGATGCCGCCCGTGGCCTGGCCGGCAGCCGGCCAGCGTAGATTGAAGCCTTTTTTCAGCGTTTCGTAACGGTGGTCGTCCGGGGTGATGGCGTGCAAGCCCATGTCTTGTTCTCCTTTGAGTCGGCCGCAAGGGCGGCGCCCATGCGTTTTGCATGACATTGTTTTATAGGCGAGCCGAAAGCGGAGAAAGCTGGCAAATGCTGAGCGTGGGAGGATTTGAGTGTTTTATCGCTTCATTGCGGGTGCTCAATGCTTGAAACAGCTGGGTTTTGTTCTGGCATGAAATGACATTTGTATGTTGCTTTGCTACGCTCCCTGCCAAATTCAGGAGCGAGCGGACATGATCAAGCAATGGATGGGCCTGGCCCTGCTGTTGGGCGGTTTGAGCGGCGCGGCGCAGGCCGGCGAGGCCTTTGGCGCGCCGGGGCTGACGGCGGTGCGCGGCCCGGCGGCGAAGTCTTTTGTGGGCGTGGCGGCGGAGGGGCCGTCGCGGGTGTATTTCACTGGCTACCGCGGCGTGGTCTCCGAGGTGTTCTACCCGGCGGTGGATACTCAGGCGGCGGTGGACTTGCAATTCTTGGTGGGCGATGCCGGCGGCGGCTTCGTTGATGAGGAAAAGCAGCAGGATTACCGCGTGCAGCGGCTGCATCCGCGCAGCATGAGCTGGCAGGCGCAGACAGGCAACGCGGCCCATCACTGGCGCATCAGCAAGCGCATCTTCACCGATCCGGCGCGTGACGCGCTGATCCAGCGCGTCACCTTCAGCGCGCTGGATGGCCGCCGCGTCGGCGATTTTCGCCTCTACCTACTGTTCAAGCCTTATCTGGACAATGCCGGCGCGGGCAACAGCGCCGCCACCCTGACGCGTGTTGGCGGCGATGCGGCCTTGGCGGCCAGCCGCAATCAGCGTGCTTCGGCGCTGCTGAGCAGCCTGCCTTGGAAGACGCAGAACGGCCGCCGCATGGTGTCCAGCGGTTTTGTCGGTTTGAGCGACGGCTGGACCGATCTGTTGGGCGGCGCGGCTGACAAGCGCATGGACTGGACTTTCGATTCCGCCGGCAACGGCAATGTGGCGCAGATGGGCTGGCTGGATGCGGGCGACCCGCGCGCCACCAGCGTGTCCTTCGATGTGGTGCTGGGATTCGGCGCCAGCCAGGGGCAGGCGCTGGACACAGCCGCCGCCGCGCTTGGCGGCGATCTGGACGCGGCGCAGCGGCGCTACGACGCAGGCTGGCAGGCCTACGCCGCCGGCCTGTCCGATCAGGGCGGCAGCGCCGACGATGGCTACTACCTGGCGGCGATGACGCTGAAAACCATGCAGGACAAGGCCAGCGGCGCGATGGTGGCCGGCCTGGGCACGCCATGGGGCGCCAGCCAGGGCGATGCCAACGCCGGCGGCTACCACCTGGTGTGGCCGCGCGACCTGTTCAAGTTCGCCAACGCCCTGCTCACCGCCGGCGACCGCGCGACCGCAGCGCGCGTGACGGATTATCTGTTCAATACCTTGCAGCAGCGTCGCGACTGCGGCGCGGCGGAATACGACGCAGCCGGCTGCCCGGACGGCTTCAGCCGCAATGGCCGTTTCCCGCAAAACGCCTGGGTCAGCGGCGCGCAGTATTGGCAGGGCACCCAGATGGACGAGCAGGCCATGCCCATCCTGCTGGCCTGGCGGCAGGGACCGGCGGTGTACTCGCCGCTGTGGCCGCGCATCAAGCTGGCCGCCGACTACATCCTGAGCGCCGGGCCGTGGACCTATCAGGAGCGCTGGGAGGAGAACAGCGGCTACTCGCCGTCCACGCTGGCGGCGCAGATCGCCGGGCTGGCCGCCGCCGCCGACATCGCCCGCGCCAACGGCGACGATGCCAGCGCCGCGCGCTATCTGTCCGCGGCCGACTACTGGCAGCAGAATGTGGACGCCTGGACCTTCACCCGCAGCGGCGGCTTTGGCGACGGCCGCTATTTTCTGCGCCTCAACCCGTCCGCGCGCGCAGGCGGGATGAGCCGCGCAGGCCAGGCGCCGGCGCTGGGGCCGGATACGCCGCAAACGCTGGAAGTGAAAAACGGCGGCGGCAGCCGCGACGCGCGCCGAGTGGTGGACGGCGGCTTCCTGGAACTGGTGCGCATGGGGGTGAAGCGCGCCGATGATCCGGCTGTGCTGGCCACGCTGGGCATTTACGACGCGGTGCTGGGCCAGCGGCTGGAGCTGCCCGGCGCGCCGGCTTTGCCGGTCAACGCCTGGTTCCGCTACAACTTCGACGGCTATGGCGAGCGCAACGACGGCGGCGATTTCGCCGGCAGCGGGGTGGGCCGGCTGTGGCCCATCTTCACCGCGGAGCGCGGCATCTACGAGATTGCGCGCCAGGGCGGCGGCGCGGCCGGCCAGCCGTATCTGGCCGCGCTGAAACAGCTGGCCACGCCGGAGGGCATGCTGCCGGAACAGGTGTGGCCGCACAGCGCGGTGCTGCCGGACGGCTGGGCGGTGGAGACGCCAGCCGGCAACCGCGCCGGTACGCCCACGCGTTCGATCGCGCCCCTGAGCTGGGCGATGGGCGAGTACATCAGCCTGCTGGCCTCCATCCGCGCCGGCCGCGTCGTGGATTTGCCGGAAGCCGCCTGCGCGCGTTACTACGCCTGCCGCGTTGAACCCAAGGCCGGTGAGGCGACGGTGGAGATCCAGGCCGCCGCTGATACCAGTTGGGGACAACAGCTGTATGTAACCGGCGCGGCCCGCGCATTGGGCAATTGGAACACGGACCTGGGCCTGCCGGCGGATGCAGCGGCTTATCCCTTGTGGAGAACCAGGGTCAATCTGCCGGCGGGCCAGCGGATCGAGTACAAGTACTACCGCAAGAACGCCGACGGCAGCGTGAGCTGGGAGCAGCGAGCGGGCAATCGCGTGTTGCAGGCGCCGGCTGGCGGGCTGACGCTGAACGATCAGGTGAAGTGGTGAGGCGGGTCGGGATTCAATACGCTATTGATTTATTTGGAATATTGAAAGCAAATTTAATTACTTTTTGATATTAAACATGGCTTTTATAGTGTGCTGAGTCTATCACCACTTTGAGCTTGTTTACGATCTTGCGAGCTAGGGCGAGACGAGGCGAGAGCCGCTGAGGGAGCGGAGTGTACCCAGGTACCTCAGCATTCCAAAGCGGTTCTCAACCCCGCCCCGCCGACGCGCAGCAGAGCGTGAGCCGGTTCTCAGGAGCACGCCATGTCCATATCCCGCCGTTCCCTGCTGGCGCTCAGCCTCGCCAGCCTCTCTCTCGCTGCCTTGGCGGCAAACGCCGCCGAGGCGCCCATCGTCATCGGTTATCAGACCGGAGTCGATCCATCCAAGGTGGCCCAGGCCGACGGCCTGTACGAAAAAGCCATCGGCCGGCCGCTGCAGTGGCGCAAGTTCGAGAGCGGCGCGGAAGTGCTCGCCGCGCTGGCTTCCGGCGACGTGCATATCGCCGATCTGGGCTCCAGCCCACTCAGTGCCGCCGCCACCCGCCAACTACCGATCCAGACCTTTCTGATCGTCGCCGAGATCGGCAACTCCGAGGCGCTGGTGGCGCGCAAGGGAAGCGGCATCAAGACCCCGCAGGACCTGATTGGCAAAAAAGTGGCGGTGCCCTACGTCTCCACCACCCATTACAGCCTGCTGGCCGCGCTCAAGCACTGGAAGCTGGACCCGGCCAAGCTGTCCATCGTCAATCTGCGCCCGTCCGAGATCAGCGCCGCCTGGCAGCGCGGCGACATCGACGCCGCCTATGTCTGGGACCCGGCGCTGAGCCAGACGCTGAAAACCGGCTCGGTGCTGGTTAATTCCGAACAAGTGGGGCAATGGGGCGCGCCCACCTTCGAAGCCTGGGTGGCGCGCAAGGACTTCGCCGCCGCTCAGCCGCAGGCATTGGCCGCCTTCGCCAAGGTGACTTTGCAGGCCTTCGCCGATTACCGCGCCAAGCCGGCGGCCTGGAGCGTCGGCTCGCCGCAGGTGGCCAAGATCGCGCGGCTGACCGGGGCCGATCCGGCGCAGATTCCCGGCTTGCTTGCCGGCAGCCGCTTCCCGCTGGCGCAGGAGCAGCTGTCGCCGCGCTTGCTGGGCGGCGGCACCGCCAAGGCGCTGCGCGACACCGCCTTGTTCTTGAAGGAACAGAAGAAGGTGGAAACGGTGCTGCCGGATTATCAAGCCTATATCGAGCCGCGCTTCGTGCGGCTGGCGCAGACGCGCTGAGCGCGAGGAGGCCGCGATGGCGAGCTTGATCGTGGAAAACGCCGGCGTCAGCTACGCCGGACCGTCCGGTCCTGTGCAAGCCTTGGACCGGGTGTCGCTGGAGCTGCACTCCGGCGAAATCGTGGTGGCCTTGGGGCCGTCCGGGTGCGGCAAGTCCACTTTGCTGGGGCTGATGGCCGGTTTCCAGGCGCCCAGCCAGGGCCGGGTGCTGGCCAACGGCCGCCCCGTGCGCGGGCCGGGCGCGGATCGCGGCGTGGTGTTCCAGGACGACGCGCTGATGCCCTGGCTCAACGCCGAAGACAATGTGGCTTTCGGCCTGCGCCTGCGCGGGGTGCCGCGCGAGCAGCGGCGGCTCGAGGCGCGCCGCATGTTGGGCTGGGTGGGGCTGGAGGCTTTCGCCGGCCACGCGCTCAGCCAGATGTCCGGCGGCATGCGCCAGCGTCTGGGTCTGGCGCGCGCGCTGGCGGCCGATCCCGATTTCCTGCTGCTGGACGAACCGCTGGGCGCGCTGGACGCGTTGACCCGGGAAAAGATGCAGTCGTTGATCCTCAGCCTGTGGCAGCGCAGCGGCAAGGGCATTTTCCTGATTACCCACAGCATTGAGGAAGCGTTGTTCCTCGGTACCGAGCTTTTGGTGCTGACACCGCGCCCAGGCCGTATCGCGCTGCGGCAGAAGCTGGGTTTCGCCCATCGCTACGCCGCCGGCGAATCGGCGCGCTCGATCAAGGCCGATCCCGCCTTCATCGCCATGCGCGAGCATTTGCTGGACTGGATTTTCCGCGCGGAGGAGGCCGACCATGCCGCCGCTTGAACTGACTGAATTGGGCCCGGCCGCGCAAGCCGAGCTAAGCGCGCCGCCGCCGGCACATCCTCCCGTCCCTGGCCGCGCCGCCTGGCGCCGGCGCTGGCCCAGCGCGCTGTCGGTGGGCGGCCTGCTGTTGTTGTGGTGGGCGGCCAGCACCGGCGGGCTGGTGTCGCCGCTATTTCTGCCCGGCCCTGCTCAGGTGGCGACGAGGCTGGCGGATCTGGCGGTCAACGGCTTCATGGACGCCAGCCTGTGGCGTCACGCCGCCGCCAGCCTGGGCCGGGTGGGCCTGGCGCTATTGCTGGCCGCGGCCACCGCGGTGCCGCTGGGCATGTTGATGGGCCTGAGCCGGCGCGCGCATGCGGCGCTGGACCCGCTGATCGAGTTTTACCGGCCGGTGCCGCCCTTGGCTTATCTGCCCTTGATCGTGATCTGGTTCGGCATCGGCGAGGTCAGCAAAGTGCTGCTGATTTATCTCGCCATCTTCGCGCCGCTGGCTATCGCCACCGCCGCCGGCGTGCGCCGAGCGGACCCGGCGCGGCTGCAGGCCGCGCGCTCGCTGGGCGCCAGCCGTGGTCAGCTGCTGCGGCTGGTGGTGCTGCCCAGCGCGTTGCCGGACATCCTGACCGGGCTGCGCATCGGGTTGGGCGTGGGCTGGTCCACGCTGGTGGCGGCGGAGCTGGTGGCCGCCACCCGCGGCCTGGGTTTCATGGTGCAGTCCGCCGCCCAGTTCCTGGTCACCGACGCGGTGATCGCCGGCATCCTGATCATCGCCTGGATTGCGTTGGCGCTGGAGCTGGGGCTGCGTTGGGTGGAACGGCGTTTCGCCGGCTGGGCCGCGCCTGAGCGTTTCTGATCTGATTTTCGTTTTTCTTGGTATTGAATCCGCCGCGCGGATAGGGAGCACACATTCATGAGCCTGCAACTGCAAGCCCTTAGCCCGGCCCTGGGGGCCATTGTCTCCGGCGTGGACTTGAGCGCGCCGCTGTCCGACGCCGAGCGCGACGCGATTGAAGCCGCGCTGCTGCGTCACCAGGTGCTGTTCTTCGAGAACCAGCCGCTGACGCCGCGCCAGCAGCGCGACTTCGCCGCCCGCTTCGGCGATCTGCATCTGCATCCGGTCTACCCAACGGTGGCGGAGCAGCCGGAAATCATCGTGCTGGACACCCACGTCGACAACTTGCCGGACAACGACAATTGGCACACCGACGTTACCTTCATCACCACCCCGCCGTTGGGCGCGGTGCTGTCGGCGCGGCAGCTGCCGGATGTGGGCGGCGACACGCTGTGGAGCAGCAACAGCGCCGCTTACGAGGCCTTGTCGCCGGCCTTGCGCACATTGCTTGACGGCCTCAGCGCCGAACACAGCTTTATCTACTCTTTCCCGGAAAGCCGTTTTAAGGACACGCCGCAATACGCGCGCTGGCAACAGGCCAGCCGTGATCATCCGCCAGTAGTGCATCCGGTGGTGCGGACCCATCCCGTCACCGGCCGCAAGGGCTTGTTCGTCAACGAGGGCTTCACCACTCGGATTCTGGAGCTGGCACCGCGTGAGAGCGAGGCCTTGCTGGCACTGCTGTTCGCCCACGCCGCGCGGCCGGAATTCACCGTGCGCTGGCGCTGGAAGGAAAACGACCTGGCGTTCTGGGACAACCGCGTCACCCAGCATTACGCGGTGGCGGATTACCTGCCGCAGCGGCGAGTGATGCACCGCGCCACCATACTAGGCGACCGGCCACGTTGAGCGCGGTCCACTCCAGTGCAAACCACCCGGCCACGGCCGGGTTTTTTCATGCCTTTGGTTTGGCGGTGTGGCGCAGCGGCGCCAGGGGCCGCTTGCAAGCACTGGCTAGACTGGGTTCAGCGCAGATAAGTCGTTGCTGTTTTGGCATAAATTGCGTCGACCCTGCACGTGGCAGTTAGTATGATGTTCGACTTTCTGTGTTGGATGTTTTGAGAGAATAACAATGAAGATCGCAAAGAAATGCCTGGTACTCGCCATGGCCGCGGCCGCAGGGTTGAGCGGCTGCGCGACGGAAAGCTCGCGCGCGCTGACGGTGGCCCAGGTGGAAACCGCCGGCAAGCCTTACGCCGGCCCACGCTCTCCTATCGCGGTGGGCAAGTTCGATAACCGCTCCAGCTATATGCGCGGCATTTTCTCCGACGGCGTGGACCGTCTGGGCGGCCAGGCCAAGACCATTCTGATCACCCATTTGCAGCAGACCAACCGCTTCAATGTGCTGGACCGCGACAACCTGGAAGAAATGAAGCAGGAAGCCGCGTTTAGCAAGCAGGCGCAGGCGGTCAAGGGCGCCGCCTATGTGGTGACCGGCGATGTGACCGAATTCGGCCGCAAGGAAGTGGGCGACCATCAGCTATTCGGCATTCTCGGCCGCGGCAAACAGCAGATCGCTTACGCCAAGGTCAACCTCAACATTGTCAAGGTGGCCACCTCGGAAGTGGTGTACTCCACTCAGGGCGCCGGCGAGTACAGCCTGTCCAACCGGGAAATCATCGGCTTCGGGGGCACCGCCAGCTATGACTCCACGCTGAACGGCAAGGTGCTGGACCTGGCGATGCGCGAGGCGGTGAACAGGCTGACCGCGGCCATAGATTCCGGCGCCTGGCAGCCAGGTAAGTAAGTCGCTCGTAATTTTCGAATGGCTCCAGGGCGGGCTGGCAGCCCGTCCGCCCCAGTTATTGCAAGGTGAACATTATGAAACACAAGATGGCGAAAACGCCGCTATGGGCGCTGGCCCTGTTGGGTGGCGCATTGTTGACCGGCTGCGCCAGCCAAAGCTCGCTGTATCAGTGGGAAAGCTACCAGCCTCAGGTCTATCAGCACTTCAAGGGCGCGGCGGCTGAAGAGCAGGTCACCGCGCTGGAGCGCGACCTGCAGAAGATCCGTTCCAGCGGCAAGACACCGCCGCCGGGCTACCATGCCCATCTGGGCATGCTGTACGCCAACCTGGGCAAGGACGATCAGATGGTCCAGCAGTTTCAGACCGAGAAGCAGCTGTTTCCGGAGTCCGCCGCCTATATGGACTTCCTGCTGAAAAAAGCCAAGAAGTGAAAGACCGCACCATGATCAAACGCATTGCCCAATGGCTGGCTTGCCTGGCCATCGCGGCGCTGGCCACCGGCTGCGCCACACCCAAGTCCTACGACTACACCGCTTACAAGCAAAGCCGTCCTCGTTCCATTCTGGTGCTGCCGCCGTTGAACGAATCGCCGGAAGTAGCCGCCAGCCTCAGCATGCTGTCGCAAGTCACCATGCCGCTGGCCGAAGCCGGCTACTATGTGCTGCCGGTGACGCTGGTGGAAGAAACCTTCAAGCAGAACGGCATGAGCACGGCTTCGGACATCCACGGCGTGGCTCCGGCCAAGCTGAAGGAAATCTTTGGCGCGGATGCGGCCCTGTACGTGACAGTGAGCAAGTACGGCACCAGCTACAGCGTGATCAGCAGCGACACCATCGTGTCCGCCAGCGCCAAGATGGTGGACCTGAAGACCGGTGCGGTGCTGTGGACCGGTTCCGCCTCCGCTTCCAACAATGAAGGCAACAACAATAACTCCGGCGGCCTGGTGGGCATTCTGGTGACCGCGGCCTTGAAACAGATCATCAACACCGCCACCGACGCCAGCCACGATGTAGCCGGCATCACCAGCCAGCGTCTATTCAGCACCGGCTATAACGGTGGTTTGCTATATGGCCCGTATTCTCCCAAGTACGGTACCGACTGAGTCCACAATGGATAGGTAGCAGACACCCCGCCCGGCAATGCCGGGTTTTTTTGCGCCTGCGGTTTATCTTCACGTGAAATCTGAATGGCATTTTAGTTTAATGATTTTCAGGTAATATGCGTTCGCCATAAAAGTGGCCGGCATTTCGCCGGCCGCGGTCCATCACAATCAGAAGAGAAACCATCATGAAGAAACTCACGCTTGCCATGCTGCTGTCCGCCGCTTTCGCGCTGCCCAGCGCCCAAGCGCTGGCCTGGGGTCAGGAAGGCCACCGCATCACCGGTTATATCGCCCAGCAATTGCTGAGCCCTCAAGCCAAGGCCGCGGTCAATCAATTGATCCCCAACGCGGACTTCGCCCAGCTGGCCCTGTACATGGACCAGCACAAGCAGGAATTGAAGCAGCAACTGCCGGGTTCTGATCAATGGCATTACAACGACGAGCCGGTGTGCGACGGCGTGGAAGAGGACGACTGCCCCAGCGGCAACTGCGCGTCCAACCAGATTGCGCGCTACAGCAAGGTGCTGGCCGACAAGAGTGCGAGCAAGTCCGCCCGCGCTCAGGCGTTGACCTTCCTGCTTCATATGATCGGCGACATTCACCAGCCTTTGCACGCGGCCGACAACCACGACCGCGGCGGCAACGACGTCCGCGTGCGCCTGGCCGGCAGCAGCAAGGTCAGCAATTTGCATTCGGTGTGGGACACCGCGCTGGTGCAGCAAGCGCTAAACGGCGCCAACGAGCAGAGCTGGGCGGCGCAGGACCTCAAGTACTACGCGCGCAACATCGCCGGCTGGCAGAGCGGGCAGATCAATGACTGGATCAAGGAATCCAACCAGTACGCGCGCAGCGAGGTGTACGGCCCGCTGTCCAACTTCAGCTGCGGCAGCGCGCCCAGCGACGTGGCCTACCTGGACCGCACCTACCAGACCGCCGGCGCTCAACTGGTCAAACAGCAACTGGCCAAGGCCGGCGCGCGCATCGCCATGGTGATCAACCAGGCGCTGCAGTAAAACGGCGCGTCCGCGCTAGAATGGCGGCTCCGTCGTCACCGGAGCCGCCATGTCCATTCACGAGCTCAGCCTCAAGGGTTTTCGATCCATCCGCCAACTGCGGTTGGTACTGGAGCCCCTCAATGTCGTCGTCGGTCCCAACGGTTGCGGCAAATCCAATCTCTACAAAGCGGTACGCCTGCTGCACGAGGCTGCTTGCGGTCGCCTGTCCGCGGCGCTGGCGGAAGAAGGCGGCATTCAGAAGGCGATGTGGGCCGGCGGCCTGCGCCGCGGGGACCGCAAGGGCGAGCCCAAGCGCATGACGCTGGCGGCGCGGCTGGCCGATTACGACTACGAATTGCAGCTGGGCTACCCCGAGCCCAGCCTCAGCCTGTTCTCGCTGGACCCGCTGGTGAAGGAGGAGACGCTGTGGCTGGCCGGCCAGGGCCGCCGCCCTTCGGCCCAAGTGCTGGAACGGCGCAATCAAAGCGCCTTTCTTACCAGCGTGGACGGGGTCAGGACTACCTATCCATTGGGCCTGCAAGCCGAGGAATCGGTATTTGGCCAGTTGTCGGAGCCGCATCTCTATCCCGAAGTATCGCAAGTGCGCGAGACGTTGCGGCGCTGGCGCTTCTATCATGAGTTCGCGGTGTGGCCCGGCTCGCCGCCGCGCGCGCCGCAGGTGGGCATCCGCTCGCCGGTGCTGGCGCACGACGGCGGCAACCTGGCGTCGGCCTTCCAGACCATCGTGGAGATCGGCGACGTCGAGCTGTTGCGCAGCGTGCTGGCCGACGCCTTTCCGGACAGCCGCTTCCAGGTGGAGGCGCTGCATGGCCGTTTCCAGATGCTGATGCAGCGCGACGGCATTCTGCGGCCGCTGGAGGCGGCCGAATTGTCCGACGGCACCCTGCGTTTCCTATGCCTGGCGGTGGCCTTGCTCAGCCCGCGCCCGCCGGCATTCATGGCCTTGAACGAACCGGAAAACAGCCTGCACCCGGACTTGCTGCCGGCGCTGGCGCGGCTGATCGCCGAGGCGGGCCGCCACAGCCAGCTGTGGGTGACCAGCCATTCGCCGCGGCTGGCGGAGCTGATTGCGCGTCACCGGCCGCTGCGCCGTTTCACGCTGACGCAGCGCGACGGCGAGACGGTGCTGGCGGACGAGGGTTGAGTTGCGGCTGAGATGTGTTTCTGCTTATACGCCGACTGCGAAAAAGCCCAAGCATTCGCTTGGGCTTTTTTCATGGCTCAGACCACTCGCTCAGACCGGTTGCAGAAACAGCGCTTGCTCCGCCGCGCGGCGGCGGGTGAGGCCAGGCAAGACCTTGCCGCCGGCCTTGTTCCAGCGAGGGAACTGGGCGGCCGCGCCGGCGTAGTCGCGCTGATTGAGCAGGCGCAGCAGCGTGGAGTTCTGCAGCGAGCCCAGGCCCAGGTTGTAGCTGAAGCTGACCAGCGCGTCGAACTGGTTCTGATGCAGCGGCACCTGAACCAACCGAGTGACGCCGGTTTCAAAGCGGCTCAGGTCGCGCGCCAGCAGCGCGTCGGCCTGGGCCTGGGTGATGACCAGGCCCGGCGTCACGTCCGGACCGGTATGGCCGTAGCCTATGGTCCAGACGCCCACCGCGTCCTGGTAAGCCTTGAGGCGCAGGCCTTCGAATTGCTGGATCAGTTTGATGCCGTTGGCGCTGATATTCATGTCGGGCTCCTGGGAAGGGCCCCCGGCGGACGCGGAGAGACGCTCGAAAGAATCTGAGGCGGGAGGAGAAGCGGGCGGGGGCGAGGCCGGCCGCGCGGGGCGGTCCGGGTGCGTCGTCCCCATTATGCTTAGGGCCCGGAAACGGGCCGAGGCGACGGGTGTCAGTGGCAATGACGCCGCAACCCGCGAATCATTAAAGCCTTTGAACTGGCTACTAGTAAACGAAGCGTTCGCGCAGGTCTTCCAGGTTCAACTCTTTCAGAATCGCCTCCTGGCGTTCGCGCGCGCTGTTTTTGCGCTGGCCGGTGTATTTGGCGATGATCAGCTCGTTCTTCATCGAGTGCTCCCAGCCCACCAGTTCGGTGACGGTGAGTTGATAGCCGCGCGCTTCCAACTGCAGGCAGCGCAGCACATTGGTCAGATGGCTGCCGAACTCGCGGGTATGGATGGGGTGGCGCCATATTTCGGACAGCGGAGTCAGGCCGAAGCTCTGGTTTTTCTTCTGACGCAGCACGCCGGCCACTTCCGCCTGGCAGCAAGGCACCAGCACGATGTAGCGTGCGTTCTTGGCCAGCGCGAAGCGGATGGCGTCGTCGGTGGCGGTGTTGCAGGCGTGCAGCGCGGTGATGATGTCCACCTGCTCCGGCAGTTGGTCCGAGGTGATCGACTGCTCCACGCTCAGGTTCAAAAAGCCCATGCGCTCGAAGCCCAGGCGGGCGGCCAGTTCCTGCGAGCGGCTGACCAGTTCCGGCCGGGTTTCGATGCCGTAGACGCTGCCGGCGGCTTTGTCCTTTAGGAACAGGTCGTAAAGGATGAAGCCCAGATAGGATTTGCCGGCGCCGTGGTCGGCCAGGCTCATCTCGCCTTTTTCCGCCAGCACGTCGGCCATCAGCGGTTCGATGAACTGGTACAGGTGGTACACCTGCTTCAGCTTGCGGCGGGTGTCCTGGTTGATCTTGCCGTCGCGGGTCAGGATGTGCAGCTCTTTGAGCAGTTCCAGCGATTGCTGCGGTTTGATCTCGGGAATCAGGCTCATGGCGGCCTCCTGCGAAAAACGAATCGCCGGATTTTAGTCCAATTCGCGCCAGCGCGCTTGGGAGCTGTTTCTGATCCTTCCGGTTCGGAACCATTGCCCAATGCCTTGAATCCGCTGCGCGGATGATGATTTAGGGCCGGTTCCGCCGTGACCGAGCGAGGCAAACGCAGCGTCGCGAGGGAATAAAACGGAAAGGGAAATTTGCGCGGCCAAATTCCCCTATCACTGAGCGAATCAAAGATTCGCAGGTAGTCCCCCAAAGGCCGCCCAGCAAGCCTGGCCTGCGGCTTCCCGCTGGGTTCCGTCAGGTGCCGAGGCGCGACTGAACTCGCGATTTGCTAGCGTCAAATCGCTCAAACAGGGCCGCCGCTTAAGACCTCGGGCCTGCCACCCGTCGGCAGGCTTGAAGGGGGGTGGGGCGCGTCGAATACGCGGTTTCCTGCCTAGCTAGCAAGGTTTCAAAGTGCTGAAAAAGAATTGTGAACAGGTTCTCAGGCTGAACCCGCGCCGGCCGGTTGCGCGCTTATCCGCTCCAGCCAGCACAGCATGTCCTGCTCCACTTCCACCCGGTTGGTTTCGTTCAGCATTTCGTGGCGGCCGCCGGGGTAGACCGTGGTCCGCACGTCGAGCAGGCCGGCTTCGCGGTAGCGGATTTCCAACTGGCCCAGGCCCAGTTTGCCCAGGCTGACCGGATCGCGGCTGCCCGCCAGCAGCCAGACCGGACAGCGGCGCGGCAGGCTGTCGCCGCTCGCCTCGCCACGCTCCATGGCGATGATGCCGCCGAACAAATCTATCCACAGGCCGGGGCAGGGGTCGAAGCCGCACAGCGGGTCCGCCAGGTATTTATCCACTTCCGCCGGGTCGCGGCTCAGCCAGTCCATGCTGGTGCGGGCGGGCAGGAAGCCCAGGTTGAAGCTGCCGAAAATCAGCCGCGCCAGCAGCCGGCTTGGCCGTTCCGGGCTGCCGCAGCGGGCCACCAGCCGCGCCAGGCCGCGCAGCAGCCAGGCCAGCGGCCGCTGGCGGTAGCCGGTGGCGGACAGCGCCAGTCCGGACAGCGCCGCGCCGTGGCGCAGGAAATAAGCGCGGGCGATGAAGGAGCCCATGCTGTGGCCGAACAGCGCCACTGGCAGGCTGGGGTGGCGCTCCGCCGCGTGGCGGCGCAGGGTCTCCACGTCGGCCACCACCTTATCCCAGCCGTTCTCGGCGGCGAAATAGCCGCGCATCCGCGGCGCGGCGCCGTGGCCGCGGTGGTCGTGGGCGTAGACCGCGTAGCCGGCGGCGGTCAGCGTTTGGGCGAAGCGGTGGTAGCGCACCGCGTATTCGCTCATGCCGTGGGAGATCAGCACCACGGCGCGGGGCGCGCCGTCCGGCAGCCAGCAGGCGGCGTGCAGGGTTTCCCCGTCGTCGGCGTTCAGGTGGAAGGTTTGCATGGCGGTGAGCCCTTTTATGGCCTGTTTTGACTACGCCGCGGCATCAGGGTTGCGGTGGAGCGGCGGCTTCACAGCAGAACATGGGGCGACGATGCTGGCAAGCGCTATCCAAATGTCCTTGCGTTTGCGTCGCCATCGAGAGGTTGATGCTGGATCACGCCGAAAAGGCGTAAGTGCGCGGCAAGGGGGTGTGGGCTTTGCTGGAGACTTTGCCGCGGTGCTTGCAGGAGGCGTGGAAAGGTTGGAAACCGTCACGTCATGAGCCCGCCGGCTTGGCGGGGAGGTGGCGGACAATCTTTCAGGCCAGCATGTGTTCCGGGTCGAAGTCCGGGTTGAGCCGCGAGGTCAGCACGTGGTCGCGCCAGCCGCCGTTCAGATAGAGGTAGTTCTTGGCGTGGCCTTCTATCTCGAAGCCCAGGCGTTTGAGCAGGCCGGCGCTGCGCAGATTATGCGGCTGGTAGTTGGCTTGGATCCGGTGCAGCCTGAGGGTGTCGAAGGCGCAGCGTATCACCGCTTCCAGCGCTTCGCGCATCAGGCCCTGGCCTTGGCAGTGTTGGTCCAGGCCGTAGCCCAGGTGGCAGGATTGAAAAGCGCCGCGGCTGATGTTACTGAGGCCGACGCTGCCGATCACCCGTTCCGGCTCGGCGTGCAGCGCCAGCAGGAAGCGGCCGCCGCGGCCTTCTTCCCAGTCGCGTACGCGCTGGCGCAGTTGCATGGTCCAGTACAGCTCGGTGAAGAACATGTCGCCGGGCTTCGGGTCCCAGGGCTCGAAGTGCTGGCGGTTGCGGACGTGGAAATCGAGCATTGCGCGCGCCAGCGCGGGCTGCGCCGGCAAGAGCAGCAGGCGCGGCGTGCTGAGGGTGGGTTGGACGATGGGCATGCGGGTCAGGCGTTGGCGGGGAAGGCGATCTCGGCCGCCGCGCGCAGCAGGATGGGCACGCCGAAACTGCCCAGCTTGGGCAGAGTGGCGTTTTCATGGGCGCGGATCTGGGCGGCGCTGGCATGGTCCTTGTCGTGGGTGGTGTGCGCGTCGCTGACCAGGATGATGGCGTAGCCGTGGGCCGCCGCGCTGCGGGTGGTGGTGTCGATGCAGAATTCGCTGGCGTAGCCGGCGATGACCAATTGGCCGACGCCCCATTGTTGCAGCTGCTCATGCAGGCCGGTGCGCAGGAAGGAATCCGGCGTGGTTTTGCGCAGGTAGTGGTCGTCCGGCTGCGCGTCCAGGCCGCGGGCCAGCCGCCATTCCGCCGAGCCGTGGGTCAGCGGCGCGCTGGCGCGTTCGTGCTGGACCCATACCACCGGTGTTCCCGCCGCGCGCGCGGCGGCGGCCAGTTGGTTGAGGCGGGCGATGACGGCGTCGGCCTGGTCGGCGCGCGGTTCGTGGTCGAACATGCCGCTTTGCACGTCGATGATCAGCAGGGCGGTTTTCATCGGGGTTTCCTGTCGCGGGATTGAGTCGCCAATGTCATATGAAACGCGGCAAAAAGCAAGCCCCGCTAGGGCGGGGCTTGGGTGGAAACTTGGAATCTGTTTACGATCTCGCGAGCGAAGGCGAGACAAGGTGAAAACGAGCGAAAAAGCGGAATGTACGAGTGGTACATGAGCATTTTGAGCTCATTTTTAACGCGGTATCGCTGAAGCGCAGCAGATCGTAAGCAGGTTCTCAGGCGGTCAGCCTGTCCAGCGCTTCTTTATACTTGGCCGCGGTCTTCTCGCGCACTTCCAGCGGCACCGCCGGCGCCGGCGCCTGCTTGTCCCAGCCGGAGGCTTCCAGCCAGTCGCGGACGAACTGCTTGTCGAAGGACGGCGGGTTGCCGCCCGGCGCGTAGCTGTCCGCCGGCCAGAAGCGGCTGGAGTCCGGGGTCAGCGCTTCATCCATCAGCGTCAGCACGCCGTTTTCGTCCAGGCCGAACTCGAACTTGGTGTCGCAGATGATGATGCCGCGGCTGGCGGCGAATTCGGCGGCGGCGCGGTAGAGCTTGATGGCGGTGTCGCGCACCTGGGCGGCCAGCTCGGCGCCGACGATTTCCTCGCAGCGCTGGTAGCTGATGTTTTCGTCGTGATCGCCCACCGCCGCCTTGGTGGACGGGGTGAAGATGGGTTCGGGCAGCTTGTCCGCCTCGCGCAGGCCGGCTGGCAGCGCCAGGCCGCAGACGGTGCCGCTTTGGCGGTACTCCTTCCAGCCGGAGCCGGCCAGGTAGCCGCGCACCACGGCTTCGATCGGCACCGGCTTCAGGCGCTTGGCCACCACCGCGCGGCCGGCCACTTGCGGCAGGTCGGCGGCGGAGACTACGTCTTCCGGCGCGTCGCCGGTCAGGTGGCAGGGCACCAGGTCTTTGAGCTTATCGAACCAGAAGTTGGAGATGGCGGTGAGAATCTGGCCCTTGCCGGGAATGGGGTCGTCCAGGATCACGTCGAAGGCGGACAGCCGGTCGGTGGCGATCATCAGCATGCGCTGGTCGTCGATCTCGTACAGGTCGCGGACCTTGCCAGAGTAGATTTTCTTCAAGCTGGTCAGTTGGGTGGTGTTGAGTCCGGTCATCGGAAATCCTCGGTGGAACGGGCAATGTGTTTCAAGGCTTCGCGCCGGCTGAGCCCGGATAGCGGCGTGGCCGCTACAAAGGCGCGCACGGCGTTGGCGTCGGTGTAAGCGTATTCGCGCAAGGCCCAACCTATGGCCTTGCGGATGAAGAATTCGGCGTCGCCGGCATTCGCGGCGCAGTAGCGGAACAGGCGTTCGGCGTCGGTGTCGGCTTTCCAGCGCAGCTGGTGCAGGATGGCGACGCGGCGCAGCCAGAAGTCGGCATCGCCGCTGAGGGCGTCCATGTCGCGCTGCAAATCCCGGTGCTGGCGCGTGAGCGCGCCGACCACCCAGGCGGCCAAGCCGTCCACGCAGTCCCACCAGGGCTTGGCGGCGGCGAGGGCCAGCAGCCGCGGCAGGCTGGCGGCCGGCAGTTCCTCGGCGCGCGCGGTCAGCAGGTCCACCGCCGCGTATTGGAATTCGCGTTCCGGTTGCCGCCACAGTTGCTCGGCCAGGTCCAGGCAGTATTCCGCGGAGCGGCTCTTGAGCGCGCGGATCCAGGGCGTGGATACTTTTCGGCGCGCCGGCGTGGGCACGCCGAGAAAGTCGAACCGCTCGCGCATATAGGCGCGCATCGGCGCGGCCTGCTCCGGGACGGCGGCGGCGCTGAGTCCGGTGCGCAGCGCGGCGATGTCGGCGTTCACTCCGGGGCCTCGTCGAAAAAGCGCATGCCGGCGTAAGGCCGGGCGCGGCAGGCGGCCAGCCGCGAGGCCAGCGTGCCGACATGCAGTTCCAGTTGATGGCCGTCCGGGTCCAGGAAGTAGAGCGAGTCGCCCTCGCTACGGTTGTCCCGCCATTGGCGGACGCCGGCGGCGGCCAGGCGTTCGCGCCAGGCCGGGAAGTCGGCGGCGTCGACGCCGAAGGCGTAATGGGTGTAGCCGGCGGGCGGCACGGCGTCGGGGTCCAAGGACAGGCACAGCCACAGGCCGTCCAGGCTCAGATAGCCGCCGCTGTCCCAGCGCGCGTGGGGCTGGCAGCCCAGGATGCCGGCGTAGAAATCCCAGGCGCGCTCCAGATCTCGCACCGCCAGGGTCAGGTGATTCAGTCCGTTGAGTGTCATGGCGGAAAAATGGCGAAGTTCTGTAAGAACCTGTTCAAAGTTTAGCGAGCTAGAGCGAGACAAGGCGAAAACGGCTGAAGAAGCGGAATGTACATGTGGTACATGAGCATTCTGAAGTCGTTTTCAACGCAGTATCGCCGACGCGCAGCAGACATTGAACGGGCTCTTAGGCTTCGCCATGCGCTTACAAGGTGTCCTTCAAGGCCCGGGCCTGGTCCAAGGCTTCGTCGGCGGTGGCCGCCATCACATTGAAGTGGCCCATCTTGCGGCCGGGGCGCGCGCTTTTCTTGCCATACAGATGCAGTTGGGCGTTGGGCGCTTCCGCCAGCACGTCCCAATTGGGCTGGCCGCCGTTGTCCTTCCACACGTCGCCCAGCAGGTTGACCATCACCACCGGGCTGAGCAGGTCGGTGCGGCCCGGCAGCAGGCCGCACATTGCGCGCACCTGTTGCTGGAACTGGTCGGTGAGGCAGGCGGTGAGCGTGTAGTGTCCGGAGTTGTGCGGCCGCGGCGCGATCTCGTTGACCACCAGGCTGTCGTCGGCCAGCACGAAGAACTCCACCGCCAGCACGCCGACGTAGTCCAGCGCCTCGGCCAGCTTGAGCGCCATGCTTTGGGCTTCGGCCGCCAGCGCCGGCTTGATGCGCGCCGGCACGATGGATTCGTCCAGGATGCCGCCGACGTGGATATTCTCCGCCACCGGGAACACCGCGCACTGGGTGGCGCTGACTCGGGTGACGATGGCGGACACTTCCAGCTGCAGGTCCAGCATCTTTTCCAGCACGCAGGCTTGACCGCCCAGATTAGCGTAGGCGGCGCGCGCTTCTTCCGCGGTGCCGACCCGCACCTGGCCCTTGCCGTCATAGCCCAGGCGGGCGGTTTTCAGGATGCCGGGCAGGTAGGGCGCGAGTTCAACCTGAATGTCTTCCACGCTCTGGATGGCCAGATAGGGAGCGGTGGGCAAGCCGGCCTTGCGGATCCAGCCTTTCTCCGCAATGCGGTCCTGAGCGATGGCGACGCAGTCGCCGGATGGCGACACGCGGGTGGTCTTGGCCAAGACGCGCATGGCGTCGGCGTTGACGTTTTCGAATTCGGTGGTGACGGCGGCGCAGCTCCTGGCCAGATCTTCCAGCGCGGCCGGGTCGTTGAACGGCGCGCACAGGTGACGGTCGGCGAAATCCGCCGCCGGCGCGGCTTCGTCCGGGTCCAGCACGGTAACGCGGTAGCCCATGGTTTTGGCGGCCACGGCGAACATGCGGCCCAATTGGCCGCCGCCCAGGATGCCCAGCATTGCCGGGGGCAGGATGGCGGACATTATTCGATCTCCGGCAAGGTCATCGCCAGCACGGTCTGTTCCTGCTGGCGACGGAAGGCGATCAGCTGTTCCGCCAGTTCCGGGCGGGTGGCGGCCAGCATGGCCACGGCGAACAGCGCGGCGTTGGCGGCGCCGGCCTCGCCGATGGCGAAGGTGGCCACCGGGATGCCCTTGGGCATTTGCACGATGGAGAGCAGCGAATCCTCGCCGCGCAGGTATTTGGACGGCACCGGCACGCCCAGCACCGGCAGATGGGTCTTGGCGGCCAGCATGCCCGGCAGGTGGGCGGCGCCGCCGGCTCCGGCGATGATGGCCTTCAGGCCGCGCTCGGCAGCGGTTTCTGCGTATTGGAACAGCAGGTCGGGAGTACGGTGGGCGGAGACGACGCGGGTTTCACAGGCGATGCCGAAGTCCTTGAGCACGCGGGCGGCGTTCTGCATGACTTCCCAATCGCTGTTGCTACCCATCACGATGCCGACTTCAATCATGGCGGAGAAGCTCGCTGGTTGAGGCTAAAGGCGTGATTTTACCCGATTGGGGCCTGCTGCCGTTATGGTTTTTTATTTTGACATCAAGGTACTTAGGGCATATCACATCAGCCGCGGATAAGTGAACAGAATCAGGTGCACAGCGTTGAAAGCGACGTGGGCCAGCACCGCCCACAAGACCTGGCGGGTGGCGGCGTAAACCAGGCCGTAACCCAGGCCGGCGAGGGTAGCCAGGCCGACCCAGACCCAACCGCCGGCAACATGGACCAGGCCAAAGGCCACGGAGGCGGCCATCAAGGCGGCGAAGGGTTCGGTGCGTAGTTCCAGCCAGCGTTGCAGGCCGGCGCGGAAGAAGGCTTCCTCCGCCAGCGAGACCAGGAAGAAATTGGCGAACAGCCAGGGCAGCAGCCAGTACGGCCATTTCGGCGCCCAGGCGATGACGCCGGCCACGCTGGCCAGGCCCAGCACGATCAGCAACAGCAGCGCTCCAACGCCGGCGGCGGCCGGTCCCCAGCGCCGCTCCACCTGCGGACTGGCCGCCAGCACCATCAGCAGCAGCCAGCCGGCGGCGCCTTTGTCGTAACTCCAGTACAGCCGATAGGGCGCGCTGTTCGGCGTGCTCAGGCCTTGCCACAGCAAGGGGTTGTCGAAGCCGGGCAGCGCGTGCAGCGCCAGCGCCAGCAGCAGAGCGATCCAGACCAGCCACAACTCCGGCCGGCGGTAGCGGATCGCGGCCAGGCTGACGGCGAGGGCGGTGAGGAGGGCCGCCGCGCCCAAGGGCTGCACCAGGCCGCAAGCGACGGCGATGCCGGCGCTGCTGAGCGCGGCCAGCCGGGAGGGCCAGCGCAGGCGCAGGCTTTCCGCCAGCAGGGCGAGCGCCAATAGTAGGAAGGCTGCAAGGGACAGGGAATCCGGCAAGGGCGGGGTGGGCAGGGACATGGGGGCTCGCGGCGGGATGGGTTTGGATACTGAATGATACCTAAGAACCTGTTTACGATCTGCTACGCGTCGTGGAGCGTTGCACGGTGAGTACGGCTTCGAAATGCTCATGTACTGTGTGTACACTCCGTTTTCTCAGCCGCAACGCCTTGCCGCGTCTTGATTTGCTGGATCGTAAACGCGCCCGCGAAGCGTTGAGAAAAAAGCCGCCGCCGTCCGGCTTGGGCCAGAACCACGGCGGCAGGTTCCCGTGTGCAGGGAAAGGAAGCCGTAAGCGAACCGGCGGTCTGCACGCAAGTGCGCGCCGCCGGCGGGCTTAGTTGGCTTTGGCCGCGCGCACCGCGGCGGCGGCATCGGTGATGCCGGCGGAGCAACCTTCGCAATCCGCCGCCGGTGGGCGCGCGGTCTTGATCAGGATGTTGCGCACCGCTTTCCAGTTGAGGCTGGGGTTGGAGGACAGCATCAGCGCCACCAGGCCGGCCACGTGGGGCGTGGCCATCGAGGTGCCCTGGAAGGCGGCGTAGCTGTCCGCGCCCGGCACGGTGGTGCCGCTATTGAGCGTGGAGTAGATGCCGGGGTCGCCGCTGTTGAGATCGCCTCCCGGCGCGGTGACGGTGGTGATCGCGCCATAGTTGGAGTAGGAGGCGATGCCGCCGGATTTGCCGTTGGAGGCCACGGTGATCACGCCGGGGCAGCTGGCCGGGTTGGTGTTACGCACGTTTTTCATCGCGTTGCCGGCGGCCACCACCACCACGCCGTTGCGGGCGTTGACCTGCTGGATGGCATCGCGATAGGTGCGGCTGCAAGGCTGGGCGCCGCCCAGAGACATGCTCAGCACTCGAGCCACATTGGCGTTGATCGGCGCGCCGGGCACGGTGGCGCCCACTGCCCACAGCATGGCGTCGGCGATATCCGAGCTGGCGCCGCCGCACTGGCCCAACACGCGCAACGGCAGCAGTTTGGACTTGGGCGCCACGCCGGTCAGGCCGTTGGCGTCGCCGGCGGCCGCGGCGATGGTGCCGGCCACGTGGGTGCCGTGCCAGCTGCTATTGCCGGCGCGGCACAGGCTGCCGTCGCTATAGTCGCCTTGGTCCAGGCCGTTGTTGGTGCGCGCGCTTTGCACCGGCTGGCCGTTGCTGTCCAAGAGCGGGCTGCCGTCGGCGTTGGTTTGCGCCACGGCGGGCAGGCGGGCGCGTTTGGGGTCGGAGATGAAGTTGTAGCCCGGCTCCAGCAGGTTGGGCTTGAGGTCCGCGTGCGGACGGTAGCCGGTGTCCAGCACCGCGACGGTGACGCCGGCGCCCAGCGACAGGTCCCAGGCGGCGGGCAGGTTCATCGCGCCCGGTTCGCCGGCGCTGGCCTGCATATCCCATTGCTTGCCGGCGTATAGCGGGCTGCTGGGCAGATAGTTGGGGCTCATGACGAAGTCCGGCTCGGCGTATTCCACCGCCGGGTCTTGCTGGATTTTGCGCGCCAGGGTCTGGGCCTCGGCCACGCTCATCGTCTTGCCGCTTTGGTAGACATAGGCGCCAGTGCCCATCTGGTGATGGAATTGCAAGGGGCTGCCGCTCAGTTGCTGCACGCGCTGGGTGCGGGCGGCGAAGTCGGCTGGACGGCTGGACGGGGCGCGGCCGCCGTTGGCGATGCGCGCCTGGACCAGTTGCTGCTGGGAGACGCTGTGGTATTTGACGATGATGCCGGTGATGCCGGCGGCGGAGGGCGCGGCCGCCGCGATTTCAGCGCCGGCGCCGGCCAGCAGCGCGGCGATCAGCAGGGACAGCGAGGTTTTGCGGTTCATGTTCTATTGCTCCAATGCGTCGGGGACTTAGTTCTTGACGTAGGGGATGGCGGCGAGGCCGGCCGGGGCGTTGCCGCCGGCGGACGGGCTGCCCCAGGCGACGAACTTGCCGTCCTTGGCCACGGCGAGAAAGCCGCCGAGCGGGGTGCTGTAGATGGCGCGGATATTGACCAGGCGCGCGTTGACGGCGGAACTGTCGCCGCCATGAGTGGGCGCGCCCCAAGTGACCACGCTGCCGTCGGCCTTTAGGGCGGCGAAGGCGTAGTCGTTGGAGAACAAGGCCACCACGTTGCGCAGACGATGTTGCACCGCGCTGCTGTCGCCGCCGCGCAGCTCGTCGCCCCAGGTCACAACGCTGCCGTCCTGACGCAAGGCGGCGAAGGCCAGCTCGGTGGCGGCGATGGAACGCACGCGGTTGAGCTTGTGCTGCACGCCGCTGGCGTCGTTGCGGGCGCTGTCGCCCCAGGTGACCACGCTGCCGTCCTTGCGCAAGGCGGCGAAGGCGGTCTTGCTGGCGTAGATTTTAGCCACGCCAGCCAGGCTGCCGGCCACCGGGCCGGTGTCGGCGCCGCGGTCGAAGTAGGCGCTGCCTATGGTGGCGACCGAGCCGTCCTGCTTCAGCGCGGCGAAGACGTTGAGGTTGGTTTGCACCGCGCTGACGCCGGCCGGCATCGCTTCGCTGCCGTCGTAGTAGTCGCTGGTCTGGCCGTCCCAGTTCAGGCCCCATACCACCACGCTGCCGTCTTTTTTCAGCGCGGCGAAGTTGTAGTCCGTGGCGGCGATGCTAGCCACATTGTTGAGCTTGGCGGCCAACGGAGAGGCGTCGCCGCCGGAGTTGGGGTCGCCGAAAGCGAGCACGCTGCCGTCTTTCTTCAGCACCGCCACCGCGCCCAGGTTGTGGCTGACGCTGGCGACGTCCTTCAGCGCGGCCAGCCGGGCGGCGTCGAAGTAGGAGGAAATGGATTTGGAGCCGCCGTTGCCGTCGAAGGTGGTTTCGATATTGCCCCAGCTTGTGGCGCTGCCGTCGTCGTTGAGAGCGACGAAGCCGCGTTTGGTGGGCCACAGTTTGGCCACCTTGCCCAGCGGCGCCACCGGAGAGGTGGCGTCGGCGTTGCCTATGCCCACCGGGCCGGCGTAGCTGGCGCCGGAGCCGGCGCGGCCCCAGCCCACGATGGTGCCGTCGGCTTGCAGCGCGGCCATCGCGCGTTCGTTGCCGGCCACCGCCACTACGTTTTTAGGCTGGGCGGGCAGGGTGGAAGTGTCGCCGCCCAGGCGTCGGCTGCCCCAGACCGCCAGCGTGCGGTCCGTCTTCAGCACGGCGAACACCGACGGCGCGCTGAAGACGTTCTGCGGCACCAGGGTTTGGCTGGCGCTGGTCAAGGCGCAGCTGACGGTGGCGGTCAGCGGCTGGTCCGGCGCGCTGTCCTCAGCGCTGAAGCCGCGCGCGCCGTTGCTCCATTGCACGCGCGGTTCGCCCAGGCAGCGGCCGCTGGGCACGGCGGTCAGCACGCCGCCGCGGTTGCCGAAGATGTCCACCGCCAGGCGGCCGCTGCCGCCATGATGGCTGGAACCGTCGCCGGGGGTGCTGCCGTCGTCTTCGCAGCCGGCGAGGCCGCCGATCAGCGCCACGCCCACGGCGATAGCGCCAAGCCGGAACCATTGGGTTCCACTTGCTTGTCTGGTTCTCATCACGGATAACTCCTTTGTATAGCTTGTCGTTTGTGTTTTTAATCCGGGTTTAAACCCAGAATGAATATATTGTCATGCGGTAAGCATGTTTGGTAGAGAAAACGCATGGACAAGGCAAGAGGAAGCGGGGGGACAAGCGGATGGAAAAGACGGAGCAATGCGCTATTTTGGTGCGACGTGTAGATAACCAGCGGTTATAATTATTTGTGTTTTAATTTTTTGTTGAAAAATCAGATGTTTGCCGGGGGAGGAAATGGCGCATAAGACAAAGCCAGCCGCGGCGGGCTGGCGTCAAAATGGGGCATGAGGGCCGGAAGCGAGCCGGCCGGGGTGTTACATTTTTGCCAGTTGCTGGCGCGCTTTCTGGGCGGAATCTGTTTTGGGATACAGTTTGATCAGGCGTTTATAAGTGGTTTTGGCTTGATCCATTTGCCCCAGGTCGCGCTGGCAGTTGCCGATATTGCGCAGGGCCTCCGGCGCGAAGTGATTGTCCGGAAACTGTTCGACGAAGCGGCGGTGGATGTCGATGGCGGCGTCGTATTGGCGCAAGGCGGTGTGGGACACGCCCAGCCAGTAGGTGGCTTCCGCCACTTGCGGCGCCTGCGGGTTTTGTTCGATGAAGCCGCGCAGCGCGTCGGCGGCCTTGGCGAAGTCGCGAGCGCGAAGCAAGTTCAGCGCCTTGTCGTAATCCGGGCTGGTGGCCGCGCCGCCGTCCGCAGCGCCCGAGGCGTCGCCGTGCGTGGCGGGCACCGGTTTGGCGCCGCTGTTCTCCAGATGGCCCAGCCGGCCGTCCAGGTCGTTGTACAGGTCGTTCTGACGCTTTTGGGTGGTTTGCAGATTGTAATTCAGCACTTCCACGTCGCCGCGCAGCTTGGCCACTTCTGCCTTCATCGTTTCCAGTTGGCTGACCATCTCCAGCAGCTTTTCATTGGAAAGCTTGCTTTCCACTTCATTGAGCCGCGTAGAGGCCTGGCGGTTGACTTGGTCCAGCTGGCGGCGGGTTTCTTCCAGATCGCCGGTGGTGGCGCAGCCGGTGAGGACCAGCAGCAGCGCGCTGCAAAGGGTGAGCCGTTTCATGGTTGTCCCAGGATGTCCCGCCGTCCGCCCCGGAGGGGACGACGCGTGTGAGTTGGGTGGCAATGAATACAGCCGGATATCTTAACGGCAAGCGCGTGAAAACGCACTCGCCCGATGTCCGGCTGCAAAGCCGGCCCGGGGAACCGGGCCGGCGTCATAGGACTAGAACCTGTTTACGATCTGCTGCGCGTCGTGAGACGTGGCAAGGCGAGTCGCGCCTCGAAATGCTCATGCGCCAGCTGCACATTCCGCTTTCTCAGCCGTTTTCGCCTTGTCTTGTCCTAGCCCGCGAGATCGTAAACCCGTTCTTAGTGGCCTTGGTACACGATGTCGGCGCGGCGGTTCTCTGCGAAGTCCGCTTCGGTGTTGCCGGTGGCGCGCGGTTTTTCCTTGCCGAAGCTGACTGCTTCCAGTTGGCTTTCCTTGGCGCCCAGTACTTCCATCGCCTTCTTCACGCTCTCGGCGCGGCGTTGACCCAGGGCCAGGTTGTATTCGCGGCTGCCGCGAGCGTCGGTGTTGCCCTGGATGATGACTTTTTTGTCCGCGTTCTGCTTCAGGTAGGCGGAGTGGGTTTCCACGACCGGTTTGCCGTTGGCGTCGACGGAGGAGGAGTCGAAGCCGAAGTAGACGCTGCGCTTGGCCAGCGGGCTGTTGGGATCGTTCAGCGGATCCACGGACACCTGATTCTGGTTGCCGCTGCCGGTGTCCACCGGCGCGGTGGTCTGCGGCGTGGTGGGCTGCTGGGTGCCGGCGGTGGTGTCGGCCGGTTTGGTGCTGGCGCAGGCGGCCAGCAGGGTTACGGTGGCGGTGCCGAGGACGAGTTGTTTCCAGTTCATATCAATAGCTCCAATTAAGGACGATTAAATGGGCCCCAAGCCGGGTCCTGTACATCGCCGTTGATCACGGCCAATTTCACTTTGCTGCTGCCATCCGTGGTGGCGGCGTACAACACGCTCTTGCCGCCTGCGTCGCTGGCGTACAGCACCATGCGGCCGTTGGGGGCGAAGCTTGGGCGTTCGTTGTAGCCGCCGTCCGACAGCACTCGGCTGTCGTTGGTGGCCAGGTCTTGCGCCATCACGCGGAAGTTGCCTCCCTCGCGACGGATATAACTCAGGGTCTTGCCGTCCGGCGACACCTTGGGCGATACGTTGTAGCGTCCTTCCCAGGTGACGCGCTGGGCGTTGCCGCCATCGGCGGACACGCGGTAGATCTGCGGGCCGCCGGCGCGGTCGGAGACAAAGTACAGGCTGCCGCCGTCCGGGCTCCATGTGGGCTCGGTGTCGATGCCTCCGTTGTACATCAGCCGGCGCGAGCCGCCGCCGTTGGCGTTGATCACGTAAATCTGCGAATTGCCGCTGGTGGTCAGCACCACCGCCAGCTTGCTGCCGTCCGGGCTCCAGGCCGGGGCGGAGTTGCTGCCCTTGAAGTTGGCGGCGGCAAAACGCTGGCCGGTGGCCAAGTTCTGCACCCAGACCACCGGCTTCTTGCTTTCAAACGACACGTAGGCGATGCGTCCGCCGTCCGGGCTCCAACTCGGGGAGATAATGGGCTCCCTGGAGCGCAGAATGGTCTGGGCGCGTCCGCCGTCCACGTCCGCCACTTGCAGCAGATAGCTGCCGCCGGTCTTCAGCACGTAAACGATGCGGGTGTTGAAGAAGCCTTTCTGGCCGGTGATCGCCTCGTAAATCATGTCGGCGATCGCGTGCGCCACTTGGCGGGTGCGGTCCGGGGTGACGGTGAATTCGCCGCCGGTCAGTTGTTTCTTCTGCGCGACGTCCATCAGCCGGAAGCTGATTTTCAACTGCCCGCCTCCCGCGGCCTCCACCTTGCCGATGGCGACCGATTGCGCGCCGGCGGCTTGCCACATCGGGTAGCGGATGTCAGCAGGCTCAAACGGCACATTGGCCACGCCGGCCGCGTCCACCATGCGGAAGACGCCGGAAATCGTCAGATCGTTCTTGATCACCGGACCCAGGCCGCCCTGGGCGTTGGCCTCGTCCTTGAACGGAGCGATGGCGATGGCGTGGCGATTCGCCCCGCCGCCGACGATCTCAATAGTCATTTCCGCTTGCGCGCCGCCTGCGGCCATCAGGCCCAGCGTGACGAGCAGCATATTCAACAGAGTTTTAAAGCTGGACATTAGTTCCCTCGAATCAGTCTATCGGCATGAGGCGACGCCGCAGCCGTTCCATCATGGCTTGTGCTTGATCCGTCTTATGACCTGGGACGGAATTCCATTTTGAACTGCCGGTAGCCGTCGTTGAAATTGGCGCCGGGCGGCAGCGCCGGAAAGGTTTTCGCTTCCCAGATCGCCCTTTGCACCGCGTCGTCGTAGGCCTTGCTGCCGCTGCTTTGCAGCAGTTGAACCCGGTTCACCTCCAGCGAGGGCAGCAGGCTGACCTGCAACACTACCTTGGGGTTGCCGCTCAGTTCCGGCGGCACCTGCACCAGCGGAGTGACTTTGGCCTTGACCCGGCTGATCCAGCCTGCTTTGGCCGTTGACGAGCCATTGGCCGCGCCGCCGGCCACGCCGTTGGGGGAACCGGCCTGGTCGCTGCGCGCATTGGCTTTGCCGTTGGCGCGGGGGCTGTCCAGGCTGGCCAGCAAGTCGTCAGCCTCCGGATTGTAGGTCTTGGACGGCTTGGGTTTGGCCTGCGGCTTGGCGGCCGTCGCCGACGGCGCTTTGGCCTCCGGTTTTTTCTCGGCCGGTTTGTCCGCTTTTTTGGGTTCGGGCTTCTTCGCTGGCTCGGGTTTGGGCTCCGGCTTAGGCTCGGGCTTGGGTTCAGGTTTGAGCTTGGGCGGCTCCGGCGGTTTCTTGTGGCGGCCCAGGTTGACGTCGGCTGGAGGCTCCGCCACGGCGGGACGCGGCGGCTCCACCACCGGCGCGGGCTTGGGTTCGGCCACGGCGCTGGGCGCGGGGGGCGGAGGCGCGGTGGTCCATAGCTCCAGCGCTACCGGCGCTTGTTCCTGCAAGGTTTGGGAATGGAAGCCGCCCCACAGCAGCAGGCCGACCACGGCGATGTGCAGCAGCACCGAGACAATCAGCGACCAAGGGCGCGGGGAGGTGGACACTGCGGCCATCATCCCTGCTTTTGCTGCTTGACCGTCAGCGCTACGCGCTTGACGCCGGCCTGGTGGAGTTTGTCGGCGATGCGCACTACCTCGGCGTATTTGAGGTTGGCGTCGGCGGAGATGGCCACCGGGCGCTCGGCCGCGCCCAGCGCCTGGATCTGCGAGGCCAGGTCGGCGACGGAGGCGACGTCTGTCTTGCGGTCTTGGTCTATCAGTTGAATCTTGCCCTGGGCGTCCACGGTCACTTCCAGCGGACGGGTGTCGATGCTGGCGGCTTGGGACACGCTGGGCACTTCTATCACGCCAGGCGTGAACATCGGCGCGGTCACCATGAAGATGACCAGCAGCACCAGCATCACGTCGATGTAAGGCACGACGTTCATCTGGTTCATCTGGCGGCGGGGACGGCGATTGAGCATGGAGCGTCTGTTAGCGTTGGCAAGCGGTCATGATACACCGGGCTCCGGCCCAAGTGGGCCGGCTAAGAACCTGTTTACGATCTGCTGCGCGTTGGCGATACGGCGTTGAAAACCGTTTCGAAATGCTCATGTACCGCTTGTACATTCCGCTTTCTCAACGACTTTCGCCTTGTCTCGCCTTAGCTCGCGAGACTGATGAGCAGGCTCTAAGCGGGTCAGACCGCGGCGGATCATGAAAAGTTCATGGCCGCGCCGGCCTGAGGCGTTCAGGCCAGCCGCGTGCACAAGGTCAGCCCATCGCCCACCGGCAGCACGCACATGCGGATGCGAGGGTCGTGCTTCAGCCCGGCGTTGAATTCGTGCATCAGGTGCACGCCAGGCGGGTCTTCCGGCTTGGGTTCCACCACGCGGCCGGACAGGAAAATATTGTCGATGGCGATCACGCCGCCGGGGCGCACCAGTTGCAGGCAGGCTTCGTAGTAGTCGCGGTAGGCTGGCTTGTCCGCATCGATGAAGGCCAGGTCGTACTGACCCGCTTGGCCGGCGTCCAGCTGCTGGCGCAAGGTGACGAGCGCCGGTTGCAGCACTAGCTCAATGCGATCAGCGACGCCGGCGCGGGCCCAGTAATCGCGGGCGACGGCGGTGAAGGTTTCGCTGACGTCGCAGGCCAGCGTGCGGCTGTCCGCCGGCATCGCCAAGGTGACCGCCAGCGCGCTGTAGCCGGTGAACACGCCGATTTCCAGATAGCGGCGCGCGCCGATCAGTTGAGCCAGCCAGGCCATGAACTGGCCTTGTTCCGGCGCGATTTGCATCTTGGACATGCGGTGGGTGGCGGTGAATTCGCGCAGCTCGCGCATCACCGGATGTTCGCTGAGGCTGATGTTCAGCAAGTAGTCGTGCAAGGCGCCGTCTAGCGCCAGGGTGCGGCTGGTCATGGGTATGCAGTGCAATCGGAAACGCCCGCGGCGCGGGCGTCGGGTCAGGCGGGAGCCGGTTTTATTCCGGCTGGTAAACGTAGGGCTGCTGCGGAACGCGGGATTCTTTCCAGCGCTTCTGGTCGTCGGCGTTCAATTGACGGTCCCACAGGGTCAGGCGCAGCTCACGGCGTTGGCTGTCCACTTCCGGGTGTTCTTCCAGGAAGCCATTGATGAATTGGGTGAAATCGGACTGATACATCGCATCGTTCCTTCCTAAGGCTGATGTTGTGATTTTAATCGATAAATCGTCGCGCAGTCAGCTTGCCGGCTTCGCTTTACATTCTTTTTGACAACAGATTTCAAGGTGCAGAGCAAATCCTGGTTGCGTGTAGGACGCTTTGCTGCGATATTACGCAAAAGGTTTAAAGACATTAAATTAAAATTTTAAACTGAAAAGGTGGATTTGTTTAATCAAATTAAACTTAATGGTTTACAAGATGCGAATTCGCAATGTGGACGGCTTGGTGCAGTTCTATCCCGAGACCTTGACCTATCTGCGGCTGCTGGCCCGGTTGACGCACCTGGCGATGGTGCTGGCGCCCGGCTGTATTTTGCTGTTGTTTGATCCGGCCGCCGCGGCGGCCCGCGGGCAGGCCGGACAGCTCTTGTTGTTGGCCGGCGCGCTGGCTTTGCTGTCTTTCCAGGCGCTGGGCGTTTACGGCGGAGGCATGTTTTTACGTCAGTTGCGCCTGCGGCCCTTGGCCGCGGCGTGCGTGCTTTTGTTTTTGGTCTTGTGGCTGGCCCGCGGGCTGTCCCCGGCCTTGGCCGCCTTGCCGGACCGGCTGTGGCCGGTCTGGTTTACGGCGACGCTGGCCTTATTGCTGGCGCAGCGCTTGTTGGTGCACGTCTGGTGCCGCCGGCTGGTGCGTCGCGGCGTGGGCCTGCAACGCACGGTGATCCTGGGTTGTACTGCCAGCGGCCATTTGCTGGCCGGTTTTCTGAAGGAAAACGCGGACATCCGCGCCTGCGTGATCGGCTTTGTGGACGATCGTTCGGACCGCTTGCAGCACGCCATGGCCGGCCTGCCTTATTTGGGCGGCATGCGTCGGCTGGAGACGATGGTGCGCGAGGGCGAGGTACAGCAAATCCTGGTGGCGCTGCCTTGGGCGGCGGTCAAGCGGATGGGAGACTTGGTCAGCATGCTGCGACGCTTGCCGGTGACGGTGCTGCTGGCGCCGGACATGGCGGGCTTGCAGCACGCTCATCATCGGGTGACCGCGGTGGCGGGGTTGCCGATGTTCAATATTTCCGAGCGCCCGCTCAAGGGGTGGTCGCCCTTGCTCAAACGCTGCGAGGACGTGCTGCTCGCCGTTTGCGCGCTGGCGCTGACCGCGCCGCTGATGTTGCTGATCGCCTTGTTGATCAAGCTGGATTCGCCGGGGCCGGTGTTGTTCCGGCAAAGGCGCTATGGCTACAACAACCGTTTGATCGAGGTCTACAAATTCCGCTCCATGTACGTGGAGCGGACCGACGCCGACGCCGAGGCGCAAACCACACGCAGCGACCCGCGCGTGACTCGCGTCGGGCGCTTCATCCGCAAGACCAGCCTGGACGAACTGCCGCAATTGCTCAATGTGCTGGGCGGCAGCATGTCCATGGTGGGGCCGCGTCCGCACGCAACCGCCACCAAGGCCGCCGGTGTCTTGTTCGAAGACGCGGTGGCGGAGTATTCCGCCCGCCATCGGGTCAAGCCGGGCATTACCGGCTGGGCCCAGGTCAACGGCTACCGCGGCGAAACCGACACGCTGGCCAAGATAGAGGGCCGGGTGGCGCACGATCTCGAATACATCGAGAACTGGTCGCTGTGGTTCGACGCCTACATTCTGATCCGCACTCTGCCGGCCGTGCTGTCGGCCGACGAAGCCTATTGAGGCCGCCATGCAAACCCAAATTCCAGAACTGATTCCCTGCATCGTGTCCGGCGGCGCCGGCACCCGCTTGTGGCCGGTGTCCCGGCAGGCTTTTCCCAAACCCTTCATCCGCTTGGCCGACGATCAGAGCCTGCTGCAGAAGGCCTTTCTGCGCGCCGCGCGCCTGCCGGGGGTGAAGCGGGTGATGATCATCACCAATCAGCAGGCGCAACTGCGCACCCTGGACGAATGCCGGGCGGTCAACGCCGGCGGGTTGGCGTTGGAGCTGCTGTTGGAGCCGGAAGGGCGCAATACCGCTCCAGCGCTGGCGGCGGCGGCCGCGGACCTGCTGGAGCGCGAACCGGCGGCGAATCCCTTGCTATTGGCGCTGCCGGCGGATCATCTGATCGCCGACGAAGCCGCCTTCGCCGCCGCGGTGGAGAAAGCCGCGCGGCTGGCCGGCGATGGACGCATTGTCGTTTTCGGCTTGAAGCCCAGCCGCGCGGAAACCGGTTTCGGCTATATCGAGGCCGGCGCGGCGATAGGCGCTGACGGACAGGAAGTGGCTCGCTTCGTGGAAAAGCCGGACCACGCCGCCGCCGAAGGTTATCTGGCTGGCGGACGGCATTTGTGGAACAGCGGCATGTTCTGCTTTTCCGCCGCTGCTTTGTGCGAGGAACTGGCCGAACACGCGCCCGATGTGTTGGCGGCGGTGCGGGATTGCCTGGCGCACAGCCCTGCGTCCCAGAGCGCGGACCACCGCTTGCGGGCGCTGGAGCGCGAGCGCTTTGGCCGTTGCCCGGACATTTCCATCGACTATGCGGTGATGGAGCGCACCCGCGCCGCGGCGGTGGTGCGTTGCGAACTGGGCTGGAGCGATATCGGCAACTGGGACAGCCTGGCCGAGCAGTTTCCCGCCGACGCGGACGGCAACCGCGTCAGCGGCGACGCCTTGCTGCGGGACAGCCATGATTGCTTCATCCAGAGCCGCGGCCGATTGATCGCGATGCTGGGCGTGGACAATCTGGCGGTGGTGGACACCCCGGACGCCCTGTTGGTGGCAGACCGCGGGCGCAGCCAGGAAGTGCGCGAGCTGGCGCGGCGGCTGCAGGACCAGAATCATCCTGCCTGGAGGCTGCATCTGAGCTCGCAGCGGCCCTGGGGCCATTACACCGTGCTGGCGGACAGCGAACGCTACAAGATCAAGCGCATCGTGGTAAAGCCGGGCGCGTCGCTGTCCTTGCAGATGCACCACCACCGCAGCGAGCACTGGATCGTGGTCAGCGGCACCGCGATGGTGACCCACGGCCAAGAAGAGCGTTTGCTGCACACCAATGAATCCACCTTCATTCCCGCTGGCGAAACGCATAGATTGAGCAACCCCGGGCTGATCGATCTGGTATTGATCGAGGTGCAGAGCGGCGAATACCTGGGCGAGGACGACATCGTGCGCTTCGCCGATGACTACGGCCGCTCGGAGGCCGCGCCGTGAGCCGCACCGCATTGATCCTGCCTGTGCGCAACGCCGGTCGCCACCTGGACCGGCTGTTGCCGGCGCTGGCGGCGCAAAGCTTGCGGCCGGACGAATGGCTGGCGCTGGACAGCGAGTCCAGCGACGGCAGCCGGGCGCGCCTGCTGGCCGCCGGCGCCAGCGTGGTGCCGGTGCGCGCCGCGGACTTCAATCACGGCGGCACGCGCCGGCTAGCCAGCGAACTGACCGACGCCAAGGTGTTGATCTATCTGACCCAGGACGCCATCCCGGCCGGGCCCGACGCCTTGCGCCGCTTGCGCGACGCGCTGCTGGCGGAGGACGACATCGGCGTCGCCTACGGCCGCCAACTGCCGCAGCCGGACGCCGGCCTGTTGGGCGCGCACGCGCGCCGTTTCAATTACCCGCCGTTCAGCCGCACCAAGCGGCTGGCCGATGCCGCCGAACTGGGCATCAGGACCTGTTTCAGCTCGGACTCCTTCGCCGCCTATCGCCGCGAGGCCTTGCGCGAGGTGGGCGGTTTCCCTTCCGACGTGATCGGCTCCGAAGACGCCCACGTCGCCGGCCGCATGCTGCTGGCCGGCTGGGCGGTGCGTTACGAGGCCGCCGCCTGCGTTCACCACTCGCACGATTACGGACTGCTGGAGGAAATGCGCCGCTATTTCGACATTGGCGTGTTTTACGGCCGCGAGCGCTGGATCGCCGAGCGCTTCGGCCGCGCTGGCGCGGAAGGGCGGCGTTTTCTGCGCTCCGAGCTGGAAACCGTCCGCCGGGCAGGCCAGCGGTGGCGGCAGTCCGAAGTGTTGCTGCGTTGCGCGCTCAAGCTGGCCGGCTACCGCCTGGGCCATGTCGAGCGCTGGCTGCCGCGAGTGCTCAAGCGCCGCCTCAGCATGTTCCCCGCTTATTGGAAATGAATGCGATGACTACCGCCAAACTCGCCGCCGTTTTGTTGTTCGCCGTTCTGGGCGGTCTGACGGCCTGTTCCACCCCCAGCACCATCGCGCTGCCGGACGCCAAGACCGTGGAAGCGCGGCAGCTGGCGCTGCGCGACATCAGCCAATTGCCGCCGCCCGTTACCAGGGTAATGAACGGCGACACCCTGCGCATTGTCCGAGACGCGCAATCTCCGGCCGAAAAAGACGAGATGGCGCTGTTCTTCGTACGCCCGGACGGCAGCTTTTCCTACCCCCACGCCGGCCTGGTTCGCGGCGGCGGCCGCACGCCGGAGGAGATAGGGGCGGAGATCACCGACCGGCTGTCCACGCTGTATCGCCAGCCGCAAGTCACCGTCAACATCGCCATCGCGCCGGGCAACCGCGTCTTCGTAGGCGGCGCGGTGCGCAATCCGTCCGCCTTCGAACTGAGCGCCGCCGCCAGCATAGAACAAGCGGTGATCGGCGCCGGCGGAGTGCTGCCGTCCGCCGACAGCGAGCACGTGGCGCTGCTGCGCATGGACGAGACCGGCCTGTATCAGATCTATTTCACCGATCTGGCGCGGATGCTGGACCCGGCCGCTGGACGGCGCGGCGTCATGCTGCAACGCGGCGACATCGTGTTTGTGCCCAAGTCCGCCATCGGCAAGGCGGTGGAAGGCGTGGACATGTACGTCAACCAGCTGCTGCCCTTCTCCAAGGCGATAGGCATAGGCCTGAATTACGACCTGGGCGGCAAAGGCAGCAACAACGTCAACATCCAGAACAACCCTACCATCAAGGCCGGCGGTTAGCCCCTGGTCCGCACCGGCGATAGCGACATGATAGAAATCCGCTCCTTCCGCGATCTGGCCCGCCTGTTCTTCATCTTCCGGCGGGAGTTCAAATGGGCGTTCGCCGCCACCGTGCTGGTGGCGGTGCTGGGCGCTTTCTTGCTGCCGGCCCGCTACGAATCCGAGGCGCGGCTGCTGGTCAAGCCCGGCCGCGACACCAGCACGCTGCCGATCGAATACGCCGACCGTCAGACGCTGGTGGCGCCCAGCACCCAGCGCGACCCCATCGTGGATGAGGAAAAGCTGCTGACCGGCCGTCCCATCATCCACCAGGTCGCCGACTACTACCTGAACGAAATGCGCTCTCAGCCGCCGCAAGGCTGGTGGAAAACCTTCAAGTATCAGGCGAAGCAGGCCGCCGCCACGGTGTTGGACGGGGTGCGCGACGCGCTGGCCCTGATCGGGGTGGTGGAAACGCAGACCCCGCAAGAGCGCCTGGCCGCGAGGCTGGAAAAACAGTTCAGCGTCAGCCATCAGAGCGGCTCCGCGGTGATGGAAATCGCTTTCAGCTGGGACGATCCGGCGGTGGCGCAGCAAGTGCTGGCCAAGTGGCTGTCCTTGTACATCGATGAGCGCAGCCGCGCGCTGGGCCGCAAAAGCCTGTACGCGTTTTACGAAACCGAGAGCGGCAAGCTGGCCGAGCAGATCGCCGGCTACAAGGAACGCATCGGCCAGCAATTGCGCCAGATCGACGGCATCAGTTCCAAGGAGAGGCTGGACAGCCTCACCGACCAGCTCAACAAGCTGGAGGCGGCGCGCAGCGCCGACCAGGCGGACTGGATGGCGGCGCAGGGCGGCATCGCCAATGCCCAGGCCAGCGGCGGCAAGCTGCCGCGTGAAATCACCAAGGAGCGCGAACTGAGCCTGAATCCGGCGCAGCAGGATCTCAAGCTCAAGCTCAACGGCTTGGAGCTGGAGCGGCTGGACAAGCTCAAGACTTATTTGCCGGACGCGCCGCCCATCCGCGAGTTGGACGAAAACATCGCTGCGCTCAAGGCGCTGATCGCGCGCGAAAAAGACACGGTGCAGCGCTCGGAAAACCGCGTGCCCAGCGACCTCGTCAATCTGCTGGAGCGCGGCAAGCTGGAGCGCGGCATGCGCGCCGGCGAGCTAAAGGCCAAGGTGGCGGCTTACGACAAGGCCATCGCCGCGCTGAAGGACGAGCGCGCGCGCATTCTGAGCGTGGAGCCGGAGCTGTCGCGGCTGGAGCGCAATCTGGCGGTGGCGGAAAAGAACTACCTGCTCTATCGCGACAGTCTGGAAAAAGCGCGCATCGACCGTGAGCTGGACAACAGCCGCATCAGCAATATCGCGGTGATCGAGCAAGCCACCTTTAGCCCGGCGCGAGTGTTTCCCAAGAGCTTGGCCATCCTGTTGGCCGCGGTGCCGGCCGGTTTGGCGGTGGGGCTGTTCGTGCTCTACCTGTGCTACCTGCTGGACCAGCGCATTCACGATGGTGGGGGCGTTGAGCGCCGTTTTGGCGTGCCGCTGTGGAGCACGCTGATGGAATTGGAGCCGGGCCAAACCCCGCCTCCGGCGTTCGAAGCCAGTGTCTATCGACTTTACAGCCAACTGCCGGCAGACAAGCTGGCGCGAGACGGTCTGGTCATCGGTCTGGTGTCCTCGCGGCGCGGCGAGGGCGTCAGCTTCATCGCCGGCCAGTTCCTGCGCGTGTTGGCCGAGCGAGGCGTGCCGGCAAGGCTGGCCGCCGGCGACGCGCGCGTCGGCCCCGGCGAAGTGGCGCTGATCGAGGCGCCGGCGCTGCTCGACAATCAACAGGCCTTTGTGCAGTTGAAGCGCGCCGATCTGATCCTGCTGGTGGTGGGGGGGGGGGGGTTCAAGGGGGGGGGGG